>CADBTH010000125.1 GCA_902797495.1 uncultured Ruminococcus sp. | reverse complement strand
GGCGACTCTGATGTATCAGAGCGGCGACGTGGACATCCGCGTGCTCAAGGACATCCTCGGGCACGAGCAGCTCACCACTACACAGATCTACACTCACGTCAGCGACAAGGGCATGGAGGCGGCGATGAACAAGAATCCGTTGCACAACGTCAAATTGTCTGACGTCGCGGACACATCCGACGATGAACAAAAAGAATAACGCTCGTCTGAAGTCGAATGCACAGCAGCTTCGACGCGATATGACAGACGAAGAAAAACACCTTTGGTATGACTTTCTGAAGAAGCTTCCGGTCACGGTCAACAGGCAGAAGGTCATCGGAAACTACATCGCCGATTTCTATATTGCAAGCGCAAAAACAGTTGTCGAACTTGACGGCGCACAGCACTATGAGGACGGCGCAAGGGAATATGACGCGAAGCGGGACTCTTATATGAAAGGTCTCGGCTTGTCAGTTCTCAGATTTACAAACCGCGATGTGAACAGCAATTTCGACGGCGTATGCCAGGCGGTTCTGACACATATCGGGATGAAGTTTGAAGGAGATCAATAAACGCTCCTCAGGAGACAAGTCTCCACGGAGCTACACCTCATCAGTCACGTTCCGTGACAGCTTCCCCTCAAGGGGAAGCCTTACTCTGCCTTCCCCTTGAGGGGAAGGTGTCAAGCTTGCTTGACGGATGAGGTGTAGCCGACGGGGGAACGTCGGCGTTTACAGAAAGATAATACACATGTTCACATTAATAAAAAAAGAAGGAAACGCGCGGAGGGGGCGCTTCGAGACCCCTCACGGAGTTATTGAGACTCCGGTATTCATGAACGTTGCGACCTGCGGCGCGATAAAGGGCGGGCTATCATCCCGCGACCTTGAAGAGGTCGGCTGTCAGGTGATGCTCTCGAACACGTACCATCTGCACATCCGTCCGGGCGACGGTCTGATCTACGAGCTGGGCGGACTTCACAAATTCACCGACTGGCACGGGCCGATCCTGACCGACAGCGGCGGATTTCAGGTCTTCTCCCTCGCGGGGCTTCGCCGCATAAAAGAGGAGGGAGTCTACTTCTCGTCCCACGTGGACGGGCGGCGCATCTTCATGGGGCCGGAGGAGTCGATGCAGATACAGAGCCATCTGGGCTCGACTATCGCCATGGCGTTCGACGAGTGCGTGGAAAACCCCGCTGAGTACCGCTACGCGAAGGATTCCTGCGCGCGCACCGCGCGATGGCTCGAGAGGTGCAAGGCGGAGCTGGCGCGGCTGAACTCGCTCCCCGACACGGTGAACAAAAAGCAGATGCTCTTCGGCATCAATCAGGGAAGCACGTACGAGGATCTGCGCATCGACCACATGAAGCGCATCGCCGAGCTCGATCTCGACGGCTACGCGATCGGCGGCCTTGCGGTCGGCGAGGAGGCGGAAGAGATGTACCGCATCATCGAGGCGGTGGAGCCCTTCATGCCGGAGAACAAGCCGAGGTATCTGATGGGAGTCGGAACGCCGCAGAACATTATTGAGGCGGTACACCGCGGAGTCGATTTCTTCGACTGCGTGATGCCGTCCCGAAACGCCCGCCACGGCAACGTCTTTACCTGGCACGGCAAGATGAACATAATGAACGAAAAGTACGCGAAGGACACGCGCCCGATCGACGAGGGCTGTTCCTGCCCCGCCTGCCGACACTATTCGCGCGCCTATATCAGGCATCTGATAAAAGCGAAGGAAGCGCTCGGGATGCGCCTCGCGGTCTGTCACAATCTCTATTTCTACAACGATCTGATGAAGAAGATCCGCGACGCCCTCGACGGCGACTATTTCGAATCGTTCTACAACAAATACCACGACTTCTTGGCAGAGAGGAGTACGGATTGAGAGAGCGGGGGAGGGACTTTTGAAAAAGTCCCTCCCCCACGGCGAACCCCCAAGCCTCGCTTTGCTCGACTTGGGGAACCCCCGGCGCCCCCTCTTCAAAACTTTTTGAAGGGGTTCTTTTTTTATTAAAAGTACTTGTATTATAACAATATATATGGTATGATATAATATATTAATATACATTTTATAGGGTGACGGAATGAAAAAGGCAATTTCACTTTTTATGATTCTGATAATGACGGCGGCGTCGCTCGCTTCCTGCGCGGACAAACCAGGCGGCGACGTATCGTTCGATACGATAGAGTTCGAGACGGTGGGGACGGAAGAGACGACTCCCGCCGACACGGAGCCTGTCGTGCCGATAGAGATAAACGACACGGAATACCGCGCGACGTTTATAGGCGCGGGCGACAACATCACCTACGACGGCACGTTCTGGGCTGCCCAGGACTACGCGGCGGGAACGGGGCGCGCGTACAACTTCGCGCCGATCTACTCCGATCTCGCGCCTGCGATATCGGCGGCGGACGTGGCGTACATAAATCAGGAGTGCATGATGTCGGGAGCGGAGGCTTCGAGCTATCCGACCTTCAACGTGCCGCGCGAGATGGCGTTCGACCTCGCGTCTACCGGATTCGATATAATAAATATTGCGAACAACCATATGCTCGACCAGGGCGGCTGGGGTCTCAATGAGACGATAGAATTTCTGAAGAACTTCGACGGTATGACGATGATCGGCGGAAACCGCGACAGGGCGGACTACGACGACATCGAGATCATCGAGGCGAACGGCATAAAGATCGCGCTCCTCTCGTACTGCGAGATGACGAACATAGGGCTCGGCGACGGGTACGACATTTGGATACCTTACCTTGACAAAGAGGACATAAAGCGGCAGTGCGATTCCGTGAAGGACAAGTGCGACTTCATCCTCTGCTCCGTTCACTGGGGCGAGGAGCAGTGGTACGGCAACATGAGGTACGAGCCGACGGAGGCGCAGAAGACGTGGGCGAAGTATATGGCGGACTGCGGAGTCGACGCGATAATCGGGACTCACCCGCACGTCATAGAGCCTATCGAGTGGATCGAGCGCGCGGACGGCGGCAGGACGCTCTGCTGTTACTCGCTCGGCAACTTCATGGCGATGCAAAAGTATTACTTCAATATGCTCGGGGGGCTCGTCTCCTTCGATATCGTAAAGCAGGGGAATCGTCACGCGACGGTCGACAACGTCGTATTCACCCCGACGGTCTACTATTTCGCGCAGAACTGGCGCGGAAGCAAGATCTACTATCTCTCCGATTTTTCGGACTATCTCGCCGCGACTCACGGAATTTCGAACTACGGCAACTCGATCTCGCGGCAGGATCTTACGACCCTTTTGAATCTGAACATTGACAACGAATTTCTGCCGGAGGAATTCAGAAACTGACGATGGCGAAAGACAAGCTGTATGAGAAATACAAGAGGGGGCGGGACAGATCTGACGGGCGCATCACGGCGTGGTGCGTTGTGCGCCGCGTACTGCTTTCGCTCTTCACGCTGATCGTGCTCGCCGCGATATCCCTCTACCTTCTGCTTCTCACGGTCGCAAAGGGCCCGAGCCCGACCGTGAGGAATATGCTCGTCCTCTCGGCGAAGCAGGCGAGCGCGACGAAGTGGATACCGTCACTCTTCCTGGACGAGGCGACCGTCGACTCGATAGTGAAGAGCTCGGAGGAGGTGCAGGTGGACGTGATGTCCGCCTCTGACTACGCGCATATGCACGAGCAGAGCGCGAAGAGGGAAGAAGGCGGCACCGCCGCCGATCCCGCCGACGAGTGGGCCGACGCCGTTCACGGAGTTAAGCTCTTCACCGACAGCGGAGACACTTTCAAGGCGTATATAATGCTCATCCGCGACCCCTCGAGAGTCTTCGTCGGCACTTCGACCGACGACTACGAGGAGGCGGAGTACGGCGCGCGAATTTTTGACGTCGCCGCACGCTACGACGCTTACGCCGCGATTAACGGCGGCGAGTTCTCCGACCCGGGCGGCGAGGGAACGGGCGCGAAGCCTATAGGGCTGACCTACTCGCGCGGAAAGTGCGTTTACGAGGACTCGTCCTACCGCACGTTCATCGGATTCGACTACTCGGACCGCCTCGTCGTGACCGAGGGCATGACGAAGGAGCGCGCGGAGAGCCTCGGAATACGGGACGCGGTGATGTTCCAGAACGGGAACACGCTCATCTCCTCGTTTGGCGGCGACGTGTCGCTCTACTACAGCGGCGGCAACACGGGCACGGCGCAGAGGACGGCGATCGGTCAGAGGGCCGACGGGACGGTGATCTTCATCGTGACCGACGGCAGGAGCGCCTCGTCTCTCGGGGCGACCCACAACGACATGATCGACATGATGGTCAAGTACGGCGCGGTCAACGCGGCGATGCTCGACGGCGGCTCGTCCGCGATGATGTACTGCGAGGGATATTTCAACGACTTCGCGGAGTTCAAAGGCGCCCGTCTCGACACGTATCAGGAGATGGGGCTCGTCAACAAGTACAAGGCGTTCACTTATCCCAGGCGCATACCGACCTACTTCGTTGTTTCGAAGGAGGGCGGCTGATGGAAAATAAGAAGGCACGGGGCGAGCGCATTCGCCTCATGAACAAAGCGGAGCGGCGCGCTCTCGCCGCCCGCGCGAAAAGCATTGAGAAAAAACGGGCAGAGGCGCGGCGGACGGCGCGCGACGCCGAAAAGACGGAGGCGCGCCGCGAGAAGTACAAATCGAGCGGACGCGGGGCGAGGAGCCGCCGCGGCTCGGTATTCTACCTCTTCTATTTCGCCTTCCTCATCCTCTTCTTCGTCGCTCTCTTCTTCGCGCTCGAGCTTGTGAAATCGAAGCTCGCGGCGTACGAGGAGTCAAGACCCTACAACTACGCGGATCGCGTCATGTCGGAGTATTTCGGAAAAGGCGACGCGGAAGGGCTCGTCGAACGCTCCGGTTACGGCGTGAGCCCCTTTGAGAAGCGCGAGGACGTAGTCGCTCTCGTCGAGGGATTCCTCGACGCGGGAGCGGAGTGCTACTCCGTCTCGTCGGGCGACCGCACGACTCTCCGCTACGCCGTAAGGTCGGGCGAGCTGAAGTTCGCCGAGTTCACCCTGAAGACGACGGGGGAGGTCGACCGCGGAGGCTACGACGTGTGGGGGCTCGATTCGATAGAGCTCATGATCGGCGGCACGAACGCGATCAATATTTCATCCCCTCTCGGCGGGAAGGTTTTCGTCAACGGAGTCGAGCTGACCGACGAGTACGAGGTGTCGCGCGAGGTGTACGAGCGCGACCCGAAGCTCCCCGAGGACGTATATCCGGAGGGCAGGGCGGTCTACGAGGTCACGCGACTGATCGGCACGCCGACCGTAACGGCGACCGACCGCTACGGCGCGGACGTTACCGGGCGCATAACCGTTACGGACGGCGTTTTCTACGACGTTCCGCACACGTTCTGCGACGTGACGGACGACGTGAGAGAGCGCGCGATGGCGGCGGGCGAGGCGCTCGCCTCCTATATGCAGAAGGACGCGCCGTTCGGGAGCGTGGCGCAGTACGTCGACCCCGCAAGCGACCTTTACCGCGACCTTGCGACGTCGGACGTCCGCTGGGCGAACGAACACAACGGCTACTCGATAGAGAACGGCGAGGTCTCCGAGTACGTTATCCACTCGCCGACGGTATACTCCGTCAGAGTCCGCTTCACGCACGTCCTCTACAACTGGGGCGGCAACTTCGAGAACGACTTTGACACCACCTTCTACTACCGTCTGACGGAAGACGGAAGATGGCTCATCTACGACAGTCACGTAAATTAATCTGAAAGGAATCACGATATGCTTGAAGCGATCACACAACTCGACGTTAAGATCCTGACCTTCATCCGCGACAACCTCCGCTTTTCGGTCGGAGACGCGTTCTTCAAGGTCATCACCCACATGGCGGACCCGATAGTCGCGCCTGTATACCCGATAATCTTTATTATCATCGGCTCGCTCATCTACTACGGAAGACACAAGAGAGGCGAGAGAGTTCTCGACGGCGAAAAGTTCGACTTCGCGCGTCTCGGCTGGCTGATGGGATGCGCCCTCTTCCTCGGGCTCCTCGTCTGCAACCTCACGCTCAAACCGCTCATCGCAAGACCGAGGCCCTACACGCTCGAGGTCTTCGAGAACGCGGCGACTCCTCTTCGCATGATCGAGCTTCAGAGCGAGAAATCGTTCCCCTCCGGCCACTCCGTCGCGGTGTTTGAGATGGCGCTCGTCGTCACCTACTACTGCCGTAAGATGGGTCGCGGAGCCTGGGGCTTCCTCGCTTACGGGGCGGCGATCCTCATCGGCTTCTCGCGCCTCTACGTCGGCGTTCACTATCCGTCCGACGTCGTCGTCGGCATGATCGTCGGCACGGTCTGCGGCATCGCTGCGATACTCATCGTCAACGCGGTGTACCGTAAGCTCGAAGCGAAGAATAAAGTGAGCGTGGTGTGAGCGACGCGCACACTGAAATGAATTGACGGCTTCGCCGTCATTCAGGTTGTTTTTCGCTTTGCGAAAAACTTCATAAATGCGCGGTACGCGCAATTCATGCACGAAGTGCAATTCATTAAGAACGCCGGTAAACAGCCGGCGTTCTTGCTTTTTCCGCAAAATCCTCAAATAAAATACCGCAAATTTGTCAAATAAAATAGCTCAAAATTCTCAAACGCATCTTTACAAAGCGCGATGATTGTGGTATGATAAGTACGAATAAAACGGGGGAGAATTGAAGTATGGAGTATAAAAAGAGGATAGTTGACGGTTTACTTGACTTAAAGCTGGAAGCGTTCGGAGCGACGCTTATAAAAGGGCCGAAGGGCTGCGGCAAGACGACTTCCGCAAAGCAGAAAGCTAAAAGCTATGTTGAATTTCAGGATGAAGAGGTTCGGGATAATCTGCTCGCCGTGGCGGAAACAGCGCCTAAAAAGCTGCTCATAGGCGACAGACCGCGTCTGTTTGACGAGTGGCAGGACGCTCCGAAGTTATGGGGAACGATACGGAAGGACATTGATGATACGGGACTTAACGGACAATACATTCTTACCGGATCTTCGTCAAAGGATGTGGAAACGGCGCATACCGGAACGCTGCGTATCAGTCAGCTTCAAATGTACCCTATGAGCTTGTATGAGAGCGAGGAATCAAACGGTTCGGTTTCTCTGGGCAAGCTGTTTTGTGATCCGGACAGCTTTGACGGCTGCGAATCAAACCTTTCAATAGATGCTTTGATTTTTGCTATCTGCAGAGGAGGGTGGCCGAGATCGCTGTTCAATACAACGGAGCGAGCCAGACTTGAGATCGCAAAGGATTTGTTCCGGCAGACGTATTCGGTCGACATTTCAAATATAGATCACGTCAGGAGAAATCCGAGATGGGCTCGCGCTATTCTTCAGTCATACAGCAGAAACATCTGTACTCTGGCGGGAACCGGAACGATAATCGCAGACGTGAAGGCGAATTATGATATAAGCGACCAGACGGTATACGATTATATCCACGCTCTTGAAAAGCTGTATATCATTGAAGATATCGAAGCATGGTGTCCCGCCATTCGCTCAAAATCGTCAATACGGTCTTCCAACAAACGCAATCTTATCGACCCTTCGATCGCTGCAGCAGCGCTCGGTATGTCTCCCGATTATTTCAATACCGATTTCAGAACGCTCGGATTCTTATTTGAGTCGCTCTGTATCAGAGATCTGAAGATCTATTCGTCGTCTCTTGACGGGGCGATATCATATTATCACGACAGATACGGCCTGGAAGCCGACGGCGTCCTGCATCTGAACGACGGAAGATACGCGTTGCTTGAATTCAAGCTCGGCACGAAGGAGATCGAAGAGGGCGCGGGACATCTGATCGAGATCGAAAACCTGATAAAAAAGTATAACGAAAAAGAAACTCAGTGTCCGCTTCGGCTGCCGGATCTGAAGATAGTAATTACGGGCGCGAAGTATGGGTACAGGCGCCCGGACGGCGTCTTTGTGAT
>CADBTH010000124.1 GCA_902797495.1 uncultured Ruminococcus sp. | reverse complement strand
ACGAAGGCTCCTCTCCAGTTTATCGCATCCGACAACTTCTACACGATGAGATTCGTCGAGAACACGTCGGGAGATATATTCCTCCTCGCAATGCCTAATAACAGATCGGCAAGATGCGAAGTTTGGAAAGCAACGAACGATCTTGCAACCGAATTTGAGCTTGTGGCTTGCCGTAACTTCAGCGATACGAGTATGCCGACGACCGGTATGCTCGTGCCGAATACGAGGACGCATTCGATCTACGATAATACCGTTCCCGTAGTTTACCCGTTGAGCAGCGACGGCAGTATCCGTTTCAAGTTCTTCACGGTAACACTTCCCGCAAGCGCAAACTGAATTAAAATATCTGAGGCTCCCGAAAGGGAGCCTCTTCTTTATGCTGCGTTTACCATTTCAGTTTCCGCAGCCGCACTTTGTATTTCTGTTCTGAGACTGACAAACTGATGAGTTGAATTCTTTCTCCGGAAACGGGATTCCGTTAAATATACTGCACGGGTCGTCGTTCGGCGCTTCAACGCACTGTTTTTCGGGAACGTTGTATTCCGCCGCGTTGACGAGGAGCTGAGCGGGTCTTTCGATCCTTAAAACGGAGAATAGGCCGAGAGAAATGGTAAGATTTCTATCTCTTTCCTGATCGTTCAGATCCCCTCCCATGCATCTGAGTACGTTTGACGGTATATCACAGCAATTGCAGCAGCAATTGCAGCCGCACTCACGCTCACGTACTTTCGTGTCGAGGATCACCGGATCGACCGTCTCAATTACCGCCACAGGCATAGTATCTCCGGCGGTGCAGGAGTCTTCTCCCGTACCGGGACAAAACGCGCCGCAGCTTCCGTTGCTCTTGAATACGCTGACAGATCCCTCTCCTCCGTACAGACACACCTTTTTATCGACTGCGACGAGAGCTTCGAAATCCTGAACGTTACCGGGACCGAGGCACGCCTCGCATATCAGTTTGATAAATATTTTTGCGGTAAGCTGATAGAATCCGCAGTTGAACGGCACCTGATCGATATCGATGTGAGTTGACAGTACTTTTGCATACTTCGTCCTGACGGAATCGGTTCTTTCTATCATTTCCTGTCCGAATGAAGTCAGAAAGCATTTGGCGTCGCGGTAGCAGTCTCTGTCGCGGCATGAATCGAGTACTCTGTATGTATCGATGCACACCGTCTCTCTGCCCGAGCCCGAGCCGAAAATGTTATCAGCCATTGTTATCGTCCTCCTGTGTTTTACAATTATGAAGATGTTTCTTCTCTAATATGGTATTCATGGTACGACAAAATGACACAAAAAATGCGCCCCGTTTCCGGAGCGCACCGTTTATATTAATTATTGCTTTCTCTTGTTCTGCACCTCTGTATAATACGGGTCTATCATGTATTTCTTGATGACCGGATAAGCGCAGTACATACTGATATAATTAATGAGGGCAACCGTGATCACGAAAGGAAGCGCGGTGCCGAGAGGCATGAACGTGAAATATATGGCAAGATTGAGAACTACTACGAGCGCGGTACCGAGCAGGCACATCAGATTTCGCTTGATACCGAGAATCGCAAAGAGGACAGCGTTTTTAAACATCTTGAAGATCGAGAGATCGAAAGTGATGAGCATAGGATAAATGTACATCCGCATAAAGAAGTAGATGACAATCATCGCGATACCGACGAATGAGAATATCCTCATTATCGGAGCGACTGCGGCGTTCGTGTTGAACCAGAATAGGTCGTATACGAGGAGCACTGAAATGATAACGTCAATCACTCCGAATATCAAGGCTTGTCTGATATTCTTTTTAACTGCGTACCAGAAATCGCTCCATACGAAAATATGCTCGCCTCTGATCATATTCCTCAACAGATATGCGCATCCTGTGTTCACGATACCGGACGTGAAAATGACGAGAAGAGTCAATCCGTAGAGTATATACGTGAACGTGGTCGGCACTTGTGAGACTGCCTGTTTACCGAATATTCCGTTCAGAGACGCTATGACCGGCGAGTTGAGAGCGGAAGAGCCGTTCGGAACGTAATACAGAGTTCCTTTGAGCGCCGAGTAGAGACCGACGCCGGGGGAGACCGTCTGTACGGACGTGTATCCCGTCATCGCAAAGATCGCGAAGAAAATGGGGAAATTTCCGAATACGTAGAAAAGATTGATCGATGCAAGCTTGCCGATATTTCTCCAGGCAAGTATGAAGAAATTTACTATTCCCGGTTTTTCAAGAACATTCAGTTCGCTTCCTTTTTCAACTCCTTTACCGTCACGGTTCATGAAGTTGAACAAGGAGAACTTTTTTCTGTCGTCGTTCATTTTGAAATCCTTTATTATATACGGCCTCCTATAATGGAGGGCAGAGTTTTTAATATGATCGCCGCGCCGCTCACCATCAGAAAACTTAAAGAATAAGAGAGCGCGCTTTTTATCCTTTTTCCCTTTTCGGCGTATCTCATTTTTTCCGCGCGAAGATAAAGGGGGATGAATATGAGCGTTATCAGCGTGTAAGATATAAAGAATACGATCGATGTGTGATCTGAAAAGCTGATATATGAGACGGCATTCCCGAGCGCAAATCCTCTCAGTGCAAAGATGGGTATACTTAGCGCAAGAGGACATATCGTGAATCCCGATATAAATATCAGTGACGCCTCGATAAATGCGCTTCCGCAGTAAAGCGGAACTTCTTTAAAGAGCAAATCGGCACTTGGTTTCATAGTTCGGTCATTATAAGTAAGCGCCCCGCCGCCGTCCGAAAGAACGACACCCGCCGCGAAGCCGCAGAGGATAATAATTATGATCAGCACTGATCTCTTTATATCAGATTTCATTCGATCTCTCCCGTACTTTTTACTATACAGTATTCGGAGAGAGGTCATTTTATAACTTGTATATATAATACCATAAAATTATTATTTAATCAAGAATAAGAAAAAAATATTGGCTCATTCGTTGAAATATTGTGATCCTGATGATAAAATAGTATAAAAGGAGACGATTGAAATGGACATAAATCAGATCAGAAGCATTTTCCGCTCTCCTCCGGTATTGCTCACGGAAAGACTCGTTTTGAGACCGCTGAGACTTAGCGACGCAAACGATATGTACGAATACAGCTGCGACTGTGAAGTGACGAAATATCTGACGTGGGAGCCTCACAAAAATATAGATTTTACTAAGAAACAGATAAAAAACATACTGGACGCTTATAGGAACGGAAAGTATTACGACTGGGCGCTCGAACTCAGATGCAACGGTAAAATGATCGGCACCTGCGGTTTCACGTCTTTTGATTATTATGAAGACTCGTGTGAGATCGGGTACGTGCTGAATCCGAGATATCACGGATATGCTTTGGCTGCGGAAGCTGCCTCGCTCGTCATAGGATTCGCGTTTGAGACGCTTGGCGCGTCAAGCGTTTGGGCAAGATGTATGACCGGGAATACAGCGAGCCGTCGGGTGATGGAGAAGTGCGGTCTTTCATTTGAAAAAGAAGAGATCAAAACTGTCGTAAAACAGAACAGACTCGTCGATGCGCTGAGATACAGAATAAGCTCCGACGAGTATAAAGCGCTGAAACAAGCGCAATACCGCGGCATATAATAATAATGTCTGTGTCACTGCAAAGCGTGGAAGGTTAAAATGTGTTTGATTTCATTTAAAACTCTTACCGCGGCTTTACGTGCGGTATCTGTTCTTAAGTCGGCGGGGATCGATTCTCAGGCGGTAAACATTGATCCGAATCTCACGAAGCGCGGCTGCTCGTACGGAGTTCAACTGTCTTGTTACGACGCTGACGACGCAGTATCGGTTCTGACGAAGAAAAGAGTACAGTTCGGAGAAGTATTCGGAAAATGATTTATTTCGATAACGCCGCGACGACGTTCCCGAAACCCGAATCTGTTGTTTCGGAAGTATCGAAGTGTCTCGCGGAATACTGCGGAAATCCGGGAAGAGGTTCGCACGCCCTCTCTATGAGAGCGTCTGAGGCCGTTTATTCCGCAAGGGAGAGCGTATGCGCTCTGTTTAACGGATATTCCCCCGATCGCTGCATATTTACGCTAAATACGACTTACGCGCTGAATATTTCGCTGAAAGCGGCGGTGTCAAAAGGTTGCCGCGTTCTGATATCGGATCTCGAACACAACAGCGTTTACAGACAGGTCGAAAAGCTTAAGGCTGAAGGGATCGCGGATTACGACGTCTTCGGTACTTATTCGGGAGACCGCGAAAAGATAATTAATGACGTAAAAAGAAAGATCAAGTTCAATACTAAAGTCCTGATATGTCAGATCGCGTCGAATATATGCGGCGTAACGATGCCGGTTGAAGAGATAGGAAAGCTTTGCAGGAAAAACCTTATCGTTTTTATAGCAGACGCGGCGCAGTACGCCGGCATACGCGAGATCGACGTTAAGAGGATGAATATTGACGCGCTGTGTTTTCCCGCTCACAAAGGGCTTTACGGACCGCAAGGGGCGGGAGGAATCCTGCTTTCCGACGCCTTTTCCGAAAACGCACCGACTTTGATTGAAGGAGGATCGGGTTCGGATTCTCTGAATCCGCTGATGCCCGAGTCGTACCCCGACCGTTATGAAGCCGGAACGTGCGCTACTCCCGCTTTAGCGGGACTGATGCAAGGTATCAAATTCGTTCGTAATATCGGGTACGGTAATATATCCGAGCATGAGCGCGAGATGACTTCAATGACTGTTGACGCTTTACTGTCCGACAGACGGTTTGAAGTCTATTGCCCGATGAAGAATTGCGGTATAGTTCTTTTCAACGTCAAAGGCATCGACCCCGTCTCCGTCGGCAGAGAACTTGACGCTCGCGGTATATGCGTCCGGTCCGGCTTTCACTGTGCTCCTCTTGCGCACAGAACGCTCGGAACGGGAAACTCAGGCGCCGTAAGGGTCAGCTTCGGGATATTCAACTACAGAGACGAAGTGAGAAAAATGCTCGACGCGTTATACTATATTCTGAAATGATATAGATCTGCCCCCGGCGCTTTTATGCGTCCGGGGGCAGTTTCAAGTCAGAACTGTTCGATATTGAATTTGATCTTTTTAAGCGTTTTCACCATAACGTCGATCTCTTCCTCTGATATTCCGTTCAATAGCTTCGTTTCGATCATTTTCACGACTTTTACGGCGTTGCAATATTCCGCGCGGCCTTTGTCTGTTATAAAGACTCTCATCGCTCTGAGGTCGTATTCGTCAGGCCTTCTCGTGATCAGTCCGTCGTTCTCCATTTTCTTGAGCATGATACTGATCGTCGGCGGCTTGAATCCTGTGAATTTTACTATATCAAGCTGCGTAACTCCGTCTTTGTTGATGAGGCACTGAAGAACGAGTTTTTCGCCTTTTGATATATCTTTTTTCGGGAAATAAGGAGAGGTCTTGTCGGTGATTTTTTTAGAAAGCTCACCTATAAGTGATATAGATTCGGAAAGTCTTACGTTTTCGGCGCGATTATCGGCGCCGGCATACTCGTTGATACTCCGTTCCATACTTACACCTTATTTATTATTAAATTTCTATTGTGTACTCCAGTTCGCCCTTGTGTTCATCGGATGAGATCTCAAAATATGTCTTTCCGTTCTCAGTTCTGAACGGAACTTCTTTACCTGACAGAGTCACTCTCTTTGCCTCAGCCGTCTGAAGCACTACGGTAAACGACGGGATGACGCCCATTCCGTTTATAACGGGATCGGAGAGCTTGTAGGAGTCGCCCTCGCGCTGCTTTCTGCCGTCATAAGAACCTTCGCGCTTATCGAGGCTGAAGATAAGCCTGTCGCCGTCGTGTCTGAGGGACATATTAGTCGTCGCATACGCGCCTTCAAGGTAATCGTACGTGAGTCCGTCGTCTTCGTAAAGTTCGAAGTCGCAGTCTTCGCCGTGATAGAGGTTGACTGTGTACTTGTCGCCTTTGAATTTTTCGACGTAGTCGCAGGGTTCCATTGTCGGGATGATACTGCCGCACTTGACGAACAGAGCGCCGCCGCGTCCCTCGGGTACTTTGTATTCGATGTTCTTTCCGCCTTCGTAAGAGTCACCCGTGAAGAAATCGATCCAGCGTCCTTCGGGAAGCGATACGTTCATGTCGAATACGCCGACGAGGAAACTGTCGCCGAACATATAGCAGTTCGTGACGTAATCGTACTTCGGGTCGTCATACATAAGGGAGATGGATCTTGCAATAGGCATTGAAGTCGTAGCCGCTTTATGCGCCATTGAATATATGTACGGGAAGAGGGCGGAACGAAGTCTGCTGTAGTAGCGGATCATGTTCTCGAGTTCTTCTCCCATGAACCACGGCTGCTGCCAGTTTCTCCATCCGAGCTGCTGTACCCACGGCATGAAGAACGCGTAGTGTATGCCTTCCGGAATAGTAGCTTCCATATCCGCAGTTACGTTTGTGTGTCCGGACAGCCCGTAGTTGAGCATAGCGACTACAGTATCGTATCCGCCGCCGGTGTCGCCGGCCCAGGAAGCGCAGTACTGATGGCTGCCCGCGTACATACAGGGAGTGTAGATCATAGCTCTTCTTCCGTCGGTGTGATCGCGGAAACCCTGCATCATCTGCTTTACGTAGAGAACGGGGTAGAGGTTGTGTACTTCGTCGTCGAAATACTTTCCGCCCCATATCCTGTCGGGATGGTCGTTGACCTGCCAAGCACCGTCGAGCTTGAAAGCGGAAGCACCGTTGTCAACGAATTTCTTGAGGTGCTCGAACCAGGGCTCGTCTCTCTTTGTTACCCAGTCCTGATAGTTGGGGCAGGCGAGATGTTCGTCGAGGATCGACGCGCCTTCGAACGTATATTCTTTGTTGAGCTTCTTTGCAAGTTCGCCCGCCTGCCGTTCTTCTTCATAAAGAAGGTCGTAGTCCTGGCAGAGCCAGAGGCTGAGCTTGAATCCCATTTTTCTCAGATTAAAGAAGAACGTTTCGGGTCCGCTCTGATTCTGAGGGAGCCATCCCGGTATATAAAATCTGTCGTCGTCAAACTTTTTGTCGATCGTTCTGTCGTAATGCTTGCTCATCCACTGAGGTTCGAGACCGACCATGTCGCAGGGAATACCTTCGCGCCTGAACATCAGGCAGTCCCAAAGCATCTCTCTTGCGTTCGTCTGCTCGTTCAAAACGAACGTATATCCGTAGAACGATTTCGGCATCATCAGAGGTCTACCCGAAACTTTCGCCTGAAGGTCGAGGATATCCGCCAGCTTATGCTCGGTCGATACGAACAGATAGAAATCGATCGTTCCTTTATGAGCTTCGATCAGCATACGGTCGCTCTCGCTCTTGCCGATATCGAAGGTGTGAGCGTAAGTGCAGTTGAGAAGGATACCGTAGCCATTGGAGCTCATTATAAAAGGGATAGGGCCGTAAGAGGCGATATTCCTGATGTCAAGCCTTGAAAAAGTTCCTCTGCGCGCGATGCTCGTACGGCTCTCGTCGCCGAGTCCGAAGAGTCTTTCGTCGTCCGTCAGAGTCACGGAGATAGAGAAGCCTCTGTTCGTGTACTCCTTGCCCTTGTAACCGTCGAAATCGAAAGTAACGGGCTTTTTTGTTCCGGTGACAGTAAGGCTTCCCGTCGATTTGTCGACGATAAGTCCGACGCCGTTGGAAGTTACGGTAAACGAGGAGTCGTTTTCCGCTTGATCTGCATCGATCTCTCCCGATTCTTTCAGAATGTTGTACCTCGAAAGCAGACTCTCGGCAAAGTCGCATCCGTTTGCCATTCTGAAGCGGAAAACTCCGTTGTCAATGACTCTGATCTCAAATTTTCGTTCGTTTGCTGTGAAATTAAACATTGATTCTTGCGGACGTTGTCCTCTCCTTAATTATTTGTTGCTTTAAGAGCTTCCGTTAAAGCTTTTGCAAGCTGATCGGCGCATGACGTCGGTTTCATACCGCACGTGTTGCCATCCAGGATCTCAATGACCTTTTCGGCTTCCATTCCTTCTACAAGCTTCGAGATCGCCTTAAGGTTTCCGTTGCATCCGTTCGTAAATCTGACGCCGGAAACGATACCGTCGTTGATCTCAAAATCGATCTTTGTAGAGCATGTTCCTCTCGTTTTGTAAGTGTATTCCATTATTCTGCCTCCGTTTCGCTCGATGTCTGAACGTTAGCCGTGACGTTCAGTGAAACCTCTCCGCCGTTGATATGTACGTAAGCGTATTCGGCGGGGACTTCCATGGAGTTGTCGTTATTACCGTATTGTTTTGTAAACTCTTCATAGTTGTATATGAAAGGCTCTTCGAGATCGGACGTGATCTTGACGTCGTTACGTTCAGCGTCGAGCTTCAGGTCTGCCGTCATCGTACCGTTCTTTCCTGTGAAGTCAAAAGTATGCACGTCCGAGATATCCGCCGTCATATCGACGTCGTCTATACTGCACTCGAAATACTTGAACGAACAGTTTTCAATCTTTGCCGAGCAGTTTTTTCCTGTGATCTGAACTTTCGATTGAGTTTTTACGTTGTTCATCACAACGTTACCGCTCTGCATTTCGATCGTGTAGTCCGTGTTACTGTCGGCGTTTTCAAGGGTTACGTCGCCGTCTGTGATCGTGAAGGTGAAAACGTTTATCTCAGAGGTGTCGGTCAGATGTATTATGACTTCTTTCTGCCCGCTCATCGAACTCCCGAGAGTCAGGAACGATCTCATTCCTTTGAATTTGAAGTTTCCGTCCCAGAATGATATCAGCGACGTGAGACTTACGTGCTCCTCAAATTTGACTACTTTATTCGTCGTTGTGAGTGAGTAGTAATTCTCATTGAAATTTATGAATTCAATATAGTTGTGATCTTCTCCCGTTATAAGCGTGATATCCGTGTCTGTCGCGTCGATCGTGATCTTTGTAATATCTTTTTCGGAAAGATCGAGGTTGTAAAGATATCTGCCGTTAACTTTTTCCTGGAAGAGGTGAACTCCGCTGTTCTTTGCCATGACCGAACCGATGATCATTAGCACGGCGCCTATCACGAGAAGAATGGCGGCTATTATCAAAAAGAATTTTGACATCGCTTTCATTTTCCGTTACACTCCGTTCTTACGTCGTTCAGTCTGTTTCTGAGATAAGTCCGTCTCTCGTGCAGGTATTGCGTGAAACGTTTCCAGAGGATAGGTACTACCCGAACCGCAAGATTGTAAATTGCGATACTGAAAGCGAGCGTAACCGCCATTATGACGAGAGCGAGTCCTATTTCATATATTCCCTCGGGGACTGCTGAGAAGAGAGTAATGATACCGTATATCAGTCCTGCAAGAGTTCCGATACAACCGATAGCGGCGACCGCAACAAGAAATGCGACGAGGATCGATATGAGAAGAGCGATAAGCATGTAAACGAGAAGAACTCCGATGTACGCGATGATGAGGCCGGAGAATATGAGCATACCTTTGCTCATCAGCCATTTTCGATAGTAGCGTTTACCCGATTCGGTCAGCTCGACTTTTTTGTTTTTCTTCTTTACGGAATCGATCTTCTGAGTTACTGCGTGAGCGGTTTTCGTAACGCGCTTATCGTTTTTCGCGCCGCGTTTCCTGCTCTTTTTAACGTCAACTTCGTCGTCGGCTTCGTTCTCGTCGTTTCCGTCCCGTTCGGCGAGCGCCGTCCCCGTGCCGGACCTTTCGTCGGCGACTTTTTGAGATTCGACCGCCTCGCTGAATTTGTTCGAGATAGTCTCGGTGTTTTGATCGTTCTCGACGACGTGTTCGCGCGCGGATAGCGCTTTTATTCTCGAAGCGTAATTATCCGCCATTTTAACGACCGTGTCGTCTGAGTTCATGGAATGTATTTTGTTTTTATCCGTTTCTTTCAGACTCTTTGCGATCTTCAGCGTGTGACGTCTGGCAGATTCGGGGGAGAAACCGTTTGAGATCAGTGAATTTTCAAATTTGATTAAAAATGATTTGATCTCCATAGTATCACCTCGATTCTGATATTAATTTTATACTTGCAAAAACGTAAAACATATTGTATTATATATAATAGCAAATTAAGGAGCAAATTTCAATATGAGAATGAGAAAAAAACGTCGTTGTGCGGAAAGACTTTTCGCATTATCGTCACTTTTTTGCCAAAACATAACAAATATTGACAATAAATGTGATATGATCTTCGATAAAGTTCGCCCGATAAGACTCGAAATAGGATGCGGAAAGGGAGATTTTATCTGTCAACTGTCCCGAAGAGATCCCGATTACAATTATTTCGCTATGGAGAAAGTATCGGACGTGATAGTCGTTGCGGCGGAAAAGTACGCATCGTCAAGGGGTCTCGGCGGCCTTTCGCCTCACGGACTGTGGACGGATCCGGACGGCAGAGTTTATTCCGAGGACGAGCGCTGGGATATACCGGTTGATATGAGAGGAAACGTAAGGTTCATCACGGGAGACGCCGAGAGCCTAGAAGAACTGTTCGGACCGGACAGCGTCTCGGATATATACGCCAATTTCAGCGATCCGTGGACAAAGAACAGTCAGACTGACAGAAGACTTACGGCGCCCGGTTTTCTTAAAAAATACGGCGTGATCCTTCGCAGAGGCGGCTCGTTCAGATTCAAGACGGACAATATACAGTTGTTTGAGTATTCGCTCGAAACCGTCAGATCTTCGGATCTGGAACTTACTTATTATACTCACGATCTTCACGCGTCCGATAGGAACGGTAACAATATCGAAACGGAGTATGAGAGGAACTTTTCAGCAAAAGGTTTTAAAATCAATTATCTCGAAGCTTATAAGAAATGAAAAATCGGCAAAGCGATCGCTTTGCCGATTTGATATTTCAGTCGATCTGAACTGTCCAGCCGAATTTGTCTTCGGTCTTACCCCACTGTATACCGGTGAGAGTGTCGTAAAGATGATGAGTAACTTCGCCGATCTTTCCGCCGTTTACCGTAAAGACCTGATCTTTATAGGATAGCTCGCCGATTGGGGAGACGACGGCTGCCGTTCCGCATCCCCACGCCTCTTCGAGAGTGCCGTCTTCCATCGCTTTTTCGAGCTCTTCAAGGCTGAGAAGTCTCTCGTTTACGTTGTAGCCTTCGCTCTTGAGTACTTCAATGCAGGATTTTCTTGTGATGCCGGGGAGAATAGATCCTGTCAGTTTAGGTGTGACGATCTCGCCAGCGATCTTGAACATTACGTTCATCGCGCCGACTTCCTCGATATACTTTCTCTCGACGCCGTCGAGCCAAAGCACCTGTGAATATCCCTTCTTTTCGGCTCTTTCGCCGGCTCTGTTGGAAGCAGCGTAGTTACCGCCGCATTTTGCGTATCCGGTACCGCCTCTAACGGCTCTGACGTCCTCGTCCTCGATCATGATCTTGACGGGGTTGATTCCTTCCTTGTAGTAGCTGCCGGAAGGAGATGCAATAATAACGTAAGTCGCGTGGTGAACGGTATGAACTCCGAGAGACTCGTCGTTACCGAACATAAAGGGTCTGAGATAAAGGGAAGTGCCTTCCGCGGAGGGAGTCCAGTCCTGCTCGCATTTAACGTATTCCTTGAGTATTTCGAAAGCCATATCCTCGGGTATCTGAGGCAGGCACAGTCTCTCTGCGGAATTGTTCATTCTGCGGATGTTTTCAAGCGGTCTGAAAAGCTGAACTTTTCCGTCGGCTCTGCGGTACGCCTTGAGACCTTCGAAGATCTCCGAGCCGTAGTGGAGCACGGTCGACGCGGGATGGATCGAAAGGTTGGCGAACGGTACGATCCTCATATCGTGCCAGCCTTTATCGGGCGTATAATCCATCATAAACATATGGTCTGTGAAAATATGTCCGAAACCGAGATTCGAAGGATCGGGTTTTTCTTTGGGACAAGTAGTTTTAATGAATTTGATATCCATGACGAATACTCCTTTATTCGTAATCTGCGCCGAGCTGCATAGCTTTCTTATTTACTTCAAGCATATCGGCGTGCTTTGCTGAAATTACCTTTGAAAGAGCCGCTGTGACGCTATCGTCGTCAAAATCTCCAAGCACTTTCAATATCTTGCCCATGAGGATCATGTTTGCAAGAGTCGGCGTTTTATTGTCGCTTGCAAGCTTGGTCGCGGGTACGTAATAAGTTGTGACGTCCGTGCGCTGTACTTTTCTCTCGATAAGCGTGGAATCTGCGAAAATTATCCCGCCGGGTACTACCGACGACTCAAATCTGTCGAGGGAAGGAAGATTCATCGCAACGAGGATGTCAGGTTCGGATACTATGGGAGAGCCTACGGGTTCGTCGCTGATGATAACGCTGCAGCTTGCCGTTCCGCCTCTCATTTCAGGCCCGTAAGAGGGAAGCCAGCTGACGTTTTTGCCTGCGTTAAGTCCTTTATAAGCGAGAAGCTTTCCTGCAAAGAGGATACCCTGACCGCCGAATCCGGACAAAAGAAATTGTTTCGTACTCATTTGTTTACCTCCTTTTCAGCGGATCTGTCCTTGTAAACTCCGAGAGGATAATACGGTATCATCTTTTCGTCGATCCACTTGAGAGCGTTTGAAGGAGTCATTCCCCAGTTTGTGGGGCAGGAGGAGAGGACTTCTATAAGAGAGAACCCTTTTCCTTCGATCTGATTCTTAAAAGCCTTGAGGATCGCGCGCTTCGCGTTTCTTACGTTCTTTACGTTGTTGACCGTAACTCTCTCGAGATATTCCGGTCCTTCGAGCTCGGAGAGCATTTCGCATACTTTGATCGGGTAACCGCAGAGCTTTGGATCTCTTCCGTAGGGAGAGGTTTGCGTGACCTGCCCGGGGAGGGAAGTCGGCGCCATCTGACCGCCCGTCATACCGTATATCGCGTTATTTATAAAGATGACCGTTATGTTTTCGTTTCTCGCCGCCGCGTGAACCGTTTCAGCCATACCGATAGACGCAAGGTCGCCGTCACCCTGATACGTGAATACGATGTGATTCTCGGGGTCAGCGCGCTTCACGCCGGTAGCGACCGCAGGAGCTCTGCCGTGCGCAGCTTCGATCATGTCGCAGGCGAAATAATCGTATGCCATGACGGAGCAACCGACCGGAGCGACTCCTATCGTCTTTCCTTCAATGCCGAGTTCGTCTATTGCTTCCGCAACGAGACGGTGAATTATACCGTGCGTGCACCCGGGACAATAATGAAGCGGTACGTCGAGCAGTGCATGAGGTTTGTCGAATACTACCATCAGTTGTTACCTCCGTTCGCGATTTTTTTGATACAGTCAAGTACTTGTGCGGGAGACGGGATCATACCGCCCGCTCTGTTGCAGAGGGATACGGGTACGCGGCACTTTGTTGCAAGTTCTACGTCTTCGATCATCTGACCCATAGAAAGCTCAACGGAGATGAAAGCCTTCGCGTGTTCTGCTGCTTTTTCAAACGGAGCCTTCGGGAACGGCCAGAGAGTGATGGGTCTTATCATTCCGACCTTTATGCCGAGCCGACGCGCTTCGTTTACCGCGTTTCTCGATACTCTCGCCGCGATACCGAACGCCGCGATAACGATATCCGCGTCGTTCGTCAGGTACTCCTCGTATCTTGTCTCGTTTGCTTCAACGATCTTATATCTCTCGTAACGGTCGAAGTTACCTTTTTCAAGCTCGTCCGGCTTGAGATAGAGGGAGTTGACGATATTGTGTTCGCGCGCCATCTTCGTTCCGGTAGTTGCCCATGGCTTTTCGGGTACTGGCTCGAGTTCGAAATCGAGCGATACGGGCTCCATCATCTGTCCCATCGTACCGTCCGCGAGGATCATCGCCGTCATGCGGTACTTGTCCGCAAGTTCAAATCCTTTGACCGTGAGCTCAGCCATTTCCTGTACGGATGAAGGAGCAAGGACGATCATATGGTAGTCGCCGTGACCGCCGCCGCGAGTAGCCTGAAAATAGTCCGACTGGCTCGGCTGGATACCTCCGAGTCCGGGGCCTCCGCGCTGTACGTTGACAACGAGCGCGGGAAGGTCGGATCCCGCAAGATACGAGAGACCCTCTCCTTTGAGCGAAATTCCGGGGCTTGAGGATGAAGTCATGACTCTGAGTCCGCAGGAAGCAACGCCGTAAACCATATTGATAGCGGCGATCTCGCTTTCAGCCTGCAGGAAAGTGCCTCCGATCTTCGGCATAACTTTAGCCATATAAGCCGCGACTTCCGTCTGCGGGGTGATGGGATAACCGAAATAGTGACGGCATCCCGCATGGATAGCAGCTTCCGCAATAGCTTCGTTGCCTTTCATCAATACCTTATCAGCCATTTTCGTCACCTCACCTTTCTACCTTGATGATACAGTCCGGACACATCAGAGCGCAGGACGCGCAGCCGACGCAAGCTTCCTCGTCGGTAAGCTCGGCGGGATGATGTCCTTTTTTGTTGATCTTTTCTTCCGCAAGGCGCAAGAGGTGTTTCGGGCAAGCTTCCACACAAAGTCCGCAGCCTTTGCAGTTGTCTGTTTTGAAAGTCAGTTTTGCCATACTTTCATCACCTTTCTTATATTAATTATCAAATATTTTTTTCTGAAGATCAAGAGGGAAGAGCCGGTCGACTTTTCCCGCAAGAGATTCAGCGATCTCCCGCTCGGCGGTAGTGAGAACTACAGGAAGTCCCGTGAGTTTCGAGATCTCGTCGGCGTATCCCAACGAATCGAGCACAACTCCGGGTGTCGTTTCGACACCGAGATTTGAGTTGTTGACGATTCCGGTGAAACGGATGGCGCACGCCGACTCGATCTCGCTCATAACTTCGATCGTCGACTCCGCGTCTTTTGTAAGAGGGCGGTATTTATTCACCACCATCAGCATTTCGTAGTCTCCCTCGGCTTTAATTGCGGGAGCTATCCTGCCGAGAACGTACGCGCCTCTGTCGTCTCCTCCGATGTCGAGAATAAACTTTGTATCCCGTTCGTCGGTTATAGAGTAAATATCCTGCGGCAGCGCCGGTATGTCGAGATTTGAATTCGCGTATTCGGAGCAGATGAATCTGATACCGCGTTTTATGAATTCCGTCTCGCTGTCCTTCGTGCGGAAATACGGATTGACGATATCGAGGTCTGCGATGGCGGTCTTCTCGAATTTGTTCTTCAGATCGAACGCCATGTTGACTGCGATATTCGTTTTTCCCGTACCGTAGTGACCGCAGATGATCGTGATTCTTTTATAGTCCATAATTATAAGAGATTTCTTTGTATCTTGCCGCTGACCGTCTTAGGAAGCGCGTCTTTGAACACGACGATCCTCGGATACTTATAAGGAGCGGTGTGGCTCTTGACGTAATTCTGGATCTCTTTCTTCAGTTCTTCCGTAGGCTCCGTGCCTTTTGTAAGGACGATACTCGCCTT
>CADBTH010000123.1 GCA_902797495.1 uncultured Ruminococcus sp. | reverse complement strand
GGACCTATCGTCCGTTATCAGGACGTAGACAACGAGCTCCGTTCCCGCCCGCACAACATCCTCATGATGTCGTCGGGTATCCGCACTTTCATCTGCGGCTTTGCGAAAAAAGTGCTTCTCGCCAACACGGCGGGAGCTCTTTGGGAGACGTTCCGAGATTCGAACACGGTGCTCGGCTCGTGGCTCGGCATACTGTTCTTCTCGTTCCAGATCTACTTCGACTTCTCCGGCTACTCGGATATGGCGATAGGTCTCGGAAAGATGCTCGGATTCACTTTCCGCGAAAACTTCTACTATCCTTACGCTTCTAAATCGATAACGGAGTTCTGGAGGAGATGGCACATCTCCCTCGGAACGTGGTTCAGAGAATACGTCTACATCCCTCTCGGCGGAAACAGGCGCGGAAAACTCAGAACTTACTTCAACATCTTCGTCGTCTGGTTCCTGACGGGACTCTGGCACGGAGCCTCGTGGAACTTCATCCTCTGGGGACTTTACTACTTCGTGATCCTCGTCGTGGAGAAGACGTTCCTTCTGAAAGTTCTCAAGAAGGTCCCGTCGTTCGTCGCAAGGATCTACTCGCTGATACTCATCTTCTTCGGATGGTGGCTCTTCGCGTTTGACAATATGAAAGAGGGCTTTGCGTACCTCGGAAAGATGTTCGGCGCGGCGCCCTTCACGAGCGGAGCGGTCAACTTCGACGCTCTCTCGGCGATCCTCATAACGGTCGTGCTCGTCATCGCCTGCACGCCCCTTCCCAAGAAGCTCTACTATAAACTGTACGAAAAGGCTCCCGCATGGCGCTGGGTCGCCGCGATCCTCGCGATGGGCGCGATGTTCATTTGCACCGCATATCTCGTGAACTCTTCGTACAATCCGTTCCTTTACTTCAGATTCTAAAGGAGGAAGGATGTCATGGTAAAAGAAAAACACTCGAAGATCGACGCCGACGTAGAGCAGCGAAGATATTTCGAGATCGAAAAGAAATATCAGAAAAGCAACCGCGCGCTGAACGTCGTTCTGACTGTCGCGTTCTTCGCGTTCATCTACGTGTTCGCCCTCCTCTTCTGGATACTCCCCGACCGTTCGTTCTCTCCCGAGGAGAACAGAGCGCTCACGACCCTTCCCGAGTTTTCGTTCAAAGCTCTTGCTGACGGCTCTTACACCGCGGAGTTCGCCGATTACATGGCTGACCAGTTCCCCGGACGAAACTTCTTCGTCGGAATGAAGGCCGAGGCGGAGCGCCTGACGCTGCGCGGCGAAAACAACGGGGTCATCTTCGCGGACGAGGGCTACCTCGTGAAGAGATTCGATTCTCCGAGCAAGGAAACTTACGAAAAAAATATAGGATACATCTGCGACTTCGCCGCCGTGGCAAGAGAAGACGGGATTCCCGTCACGATAGGGATCGCCGGACGTACGGTCGACGTTGCAGAAAAAGTCCTTCCGTCGGCTTACGGAACCGATTCATCCGACAAAACGTGGGAGATCATCGACCGCGCGTTCGCCGACAACGGCACGGAATACACCGATCTTAAGACTCCGCTGAAGGAGCTCTTCGACAAGGGCGAGTACGTTTACTACAAGACGGACCACCACTGGACGACCTCCGGCGCCCTCGCCGCATACGAGATACTCGCAAAGGACGCGGGACTTGACGCGGCCGGACGCGACTCGTTCAGAAAAGAGACCGTGTCGGACGAATTCTACGGTACGACGTGGTCGTCCGCGGGCGCTAAATGGATCGGACCCGACACTCTCGACTTCTACCGCTTCGACGGAGACGGGGACCTCGTCACCGACCGCGGCGTCGACGGAGGTTCGTTCGACGGACTGTACGACAAGTCGTATCTTGAAAAGAAGGACAAGTACTCGTCGTTCATCGGAGGAAACGCCGCGAGAGTCGACGTGACATCGAAGGACGGCGGACGGGAAAAGATACTCGTCGTTAAGGACAGCTTCTTCCACAGTATGGCGCCGTTTTTCGCGAAGGACTACGACCTGATCCTGATCGACATGAGATACTACACGGACGTAGTTCCCGTGATCGACCTCTGCCGCAGCGAAGGCGTGACGGCGGTAATATTCATGCTCAACGCCGAAACTCTCGGAGACGAAGCGGGGCTTCGCACTCTCGAGATTGGACTCGAACGATAAAACACATTTCAAGCGATAAACCGGAGGAATAAAAAATGAAAAAGATCATTGCCATCCTGCTCGTAATTGCGTCTTTCGCATCTCTTTCCGCGTGCAGCCTCATAAGAAAGGCGAACGCCGATCCGAACGCTCCCGCCAAGACGGAAAAGCCTGAGGAAAAGGACAGCTATGCCACGGACTTCTCCGACACGGTTCCGAAAGAAGAGCCGAAAGGGCCGGTCAGATACTCGGAAGATCAGGCATACGAGCTTCTCTCTCATTCCTTCCCCGACTACGACACGGATCACATAAAGATCGAGAGAACGGGCGAGATCGTCGCAGAGGACGACGGCACCGAATACTATATCTTCAACGTAGCTCTGCCTAAGAAAGCGGAGAGTGAAAAGGATACGGGCGAGACGGGCGACGCCGATTCCGAAACGAAGGAGATCGAAATGGAGCCCGCCGCTCCCTACTACGTCTCCGTGAACGGAGTCGTCCACAAGGAGCTCGCCGGAAAGAACGTCGACACGAAGTACGCGAGGGAGACGTTCGCCAAGAAGTACGGAGACAAGAACAGCGAGACGGGATACGCTTATAAACTCGTATACGAAGGTATAATCGAGGGCAACGGCAAGCTCTGCTACAGCTATGCGGTTTACGAGGTCAACACGTCCGGCTCCGAGCCGAAGAACGATTACCTCTTCAACTACCTCGTCACGATCGACGGCGCGTTCAACGCGAAAACCACAATAGAACACTGATCATCAAGGTGAGATAATGGCTAAAAAAGACAACATCCCGAAGTACGACGACCAATCCATAGTAATGCTCAAGGGCGCGGAGCGCGTTCGCCTTCGCCCTGCGGTCATCTTCGGCTCCGACGGGCTGGAGGGATGCGAGCATTCGTATTTTGAGATCCTCTCGAACTCAGTCGACGAGGCGAAGGAGGAGTACGGCGACGAGATAATCACGACCGTATTTCTCGACGGTTCGATCGAGGTTGAGGACCACGGACGCGGAGTCCCGCTCGGCTTCAATGAGGCGGAAGGCCGCTACAACTGGGAACTCATCTACTGCGAGCTCTATGCCGGAGGAAAATACTCGAACAACGACGACGACTCGGCATACAAGTACTCTCTCGGTCTGAACGGACTCGGAGCGTGCGCGACTCAGTACAGCTCGGAATACTTCAAGGTCGCTTCCTACGACGGAACGAACGTCTCGTCGATGTACTTTGAAAAAGGCGAGCCCGCGGGTGAATTCACCGTACGCCCGATAGAAAAGCGCGAGCTTCGTCACGGCACGATCCAGCGCTGGAAGCCCGACCGTGAAGTCTTCACAGACACGGACATCCCAAGGGAATACTTCGAGGAAACTCTGAAGACTCAGTCCGCAGCCAACGCAGGGATCAAATTCGTTCTGAAGTACGAAACAGCAGAGGGCGTATTTGACACAGAAGAATACTACTACGAGAACGGAATCCGCGACTACATCAAAGAGATCGCGGGCGAGGATACTCTGACCGCTCCGGTGTACTGGACTCTCGAGACGTCCGGGCGCGACCGCGAGGATATGCCTGACTACAAGCTCGAAGGAGAATTCGTCTGGTGCGCGTCGTCCAAGGTGTCAGCGTTGGAATACTACCACAACTCGAGCTATCTCGAGCACGGCGGCAGTCCCGACGACGCGGTTCGCCGCGCATTCGTCTACGGAGTCGACAAGAGGCTCCGCGCCGCGGGCAAGTACAACAAGAACGAGTCGAAGATCAAGTTCGCCGACATTGAGGACTGTCTCGTCTTCATCTCCAACAGCCGTTCGACCCAGGCGTCGTACGCCAATCAGACAAAGAAAGCGATCACGAACACCTTCATCGCCGAGGCTATGACCTCGTTTTTCAAGGAACAGCTCGAATTCTATTTCATAGAAAATCCCGCGGACGGCGACCGATTCCTCAATCAGGTGCTTATCAACAAGAGGAGCCGCGAGAAGGCGGAATCGACGAGGATAGACGTAAAAAAAGCGCTCGCGACGTCAAACGACATCACGGGCAGAGTTGAAAAGTTCGTCGCGTGCCGTTCCAAAGACGTGACGCGCCGCGAGCTCTATATCGTCGAGGGAGACTCCGCTATGGGAAGCTGCAAGCTCGGAAGAAACGCCGAGTTCCAGGCGATCATACCCGTTCGCGGAAAGACGCTGAACTGCCTCAAATCGACCTACGACAAGATATTCAAAAACGACATCATCCTCGATCTTTTGCGCGTCATCGGATGCGGCGTCGAGATCAGCGAAAAGAAGGTCAAGGGCGACGTGTTGCCGTTCGATCTTTCGTCCCTCAGGTGGTCGAAGATCATCATATGCACGGACGCTGACGAGGACGGATTCCAGATCCGCACCCTCCTTTTGACTATGTTCTACAGGCTCCTGCCGACGCTCATCAACGAGGGGAAGATCTACATCGCCGAAACTCCGCTCTACGAGATCACCGTCAAGGACGACATCTACTTCGCCTACGACGAGGCGGAAAAGGCGGCGATCCTCGAAAAGATCGGCAGCAAGAAGTACACGATACAGAGGTCGAAGGGTCTCGGCGAAAACCAGCCCGAAATGATGTGGCAGACGACGATGAACCCCGAGACGAGGCGGCTGATCAGAGTGTCAAAAGCGGACGCCGAGGCGACCGAGACGATGTTCGACACCCTGCTCGGAGACAACCTCCCGGCGAGAAAAGAATTCATCTTCACCTACGGAAGCATGTACGCGAACGAGGCGGATATATAATTTAATCAGAACGAAATTGCGAGAGGGAACTTTTGAAAAAGTTCCCTCTCGCGCTCTCCCTCAAAACTTTTGAAGGGGATTTTTCTTTATGTGTCCCAATAGCTTTTGTCTCTCGTTCGGAAGTCTTTCGTCTATGACGAGGTCGAGCAGTTCGTGCAGTTTCGCGCCTATATCGCGACCGGTGAAGCCGAGGGCGGCAAGGTCGTTTCCGTTTACCGCGAGGTCGCGGAGCGAGAAGCACTCGCCGCGTGAGACGATCCTTTCAGCGATCTCCGAAATTACGTCCGCCGTCGCGCCCCTGTCGGTCGCCATGCCCGGTGCGTGTCCCGCTGAATCCGCCTTCTGCACTTTACAGAGCATGATGACTTCATCGTATGAGAGGTCTCTGAGCAGCTTTTTTACGGACTTTTCGGTCGGTGCGACCGTTCTGTCGTGGTAACGGCACAAGAGCGGCACAAGCCGGCGCATTTTGCCGTCAGCATGCATCTTATCAAGCCACTCCTTAGCGATATCGGCTGATACTTCGGGATGGCCGTGAAAGCTGTAATGTACTCCGTCTTTCTTCAGCTGATACGAATGCGGCTTACCGATATCGTGGAAGAGCATTGCGAGGCGGAGAGTCTCGTCCGGCTCGATCGCCTCGACGGTCTTCGCGATATGCGTATAGACGTCGTAAACGTGATAAACGCTTTTCTGATCAAATCCGACACACGGTGCCATTTCGGGAACGACCGTACAGATGGCGTCAGAAAAATCGGTCAGTACGCGGAACACGTTTTCTCCGCATAGCAGCTTTTTCAGCTCAGAAAAGACGCGCTCGACCGATATTTTTGAAAGAAGAGCTCGGTTGCGGTGTATAGAGTCGGCGGTCGCTTCTTCTATTTCAAACCCCAGCACGGACGAAAAGCGAAGCGCGCGGATGATACGGAGCGCGTCCTCGCCGAACCTCTTGTCGGGGTCGCCCGTGCATCTTATAACCCGGCGCGCGATATCCTCCCGCCCGCCGTAAGGATCGACGTATTCGCCATCCTTATTCACGGCGATGGAGTTTACCGTGAAATCGCGGCGCGAAAGGTCGTCCGCGATATTCCTCGTAAACGATACGCTCTCGGGGTGACGCGAGTCGAGATATTCGCCGTCTGTACGGAACGTCGTGATCTCGACGGGCTCGCCTTCCGACAACACCGTTACCGTCCCGTGCTTAATTCCGGTCTCGATCACCTTCATCCCTTCAAAGACCCGCTCTACTTCTTCCGGCAGAGCGGATGTCGTGACGTCGTAATCGGAAACCTCTCTTCCGATGAGCGGATCGCGAACGCATCCGCCTACGAGATACGCTTCATATCCCGCGTCCTCAAGCATTGTAAGGACAGTTCTTATTCTCTCCGGAAGCATCCGCTCACCCCCACTTATATTTTTATCTATTGTATCACATCGTATTGATGTTGTCAAACAAAAAGGGCGCCCGAAGGCGCCCTTTGGTTATTTATGTTACGGATCAATCAAAATCTCCGTGTGCTTCAAGCAGATCGTCGTATGTGATCCTATCCTGGAGATAGTTGAAGAGAAGCTTTCTGTCTCTGAAGTCGATCCTGCCGTCGTTGTTGATGTCGGTGTTGATGAATACGAGTTCGTCAATGCCTACCTCGAGATCGAAGTAGTTATCAAGGAGTCTGTAGTCTCTCATATTGACCTTGCCGTCACCGTTGACGTCGCCGAGGAGATACTCGGGTTCTTCGATCGGTCTTCTGTTGAGTTCTTCACCGCAGCGTGTGCAGTACTGAACTTCGTAATCGCCTTCAACGACCCACGCGCCAGGATTATGTCCGAGAGGAGCGATCGTCTCAGTGGAGATCGTCTCGCCGCATACCGTGCATCTTACGACGACGGAGCCTGCTTCCGTGCAGGTTGCGGGAGTCGTGATCGTCTCGGTCACGTGCTCGTGGTTGATTACGTTTACTTCTGCGTTTTCAAACGCGAAGACGATCTCGTCGTCAGCGTGGTTGAGAACGTCGGGCTGAGAATCCATGATGCCTACGAAGTAGGTGCCTGCCTCAGCGGGAGCCGTGAACGTGAGCGTTACGAGCGTGCCGTCGCCGAGCTTATCGGCTGTCAGAGCGTTATCGAACAGCAGGCTTACGAAGTGCTTGCCTGTGGTGTCGATGCCCCAGTACGTGAACGCGGCAGAAGCGAGCGGGCTGTCTGCGGGAACTCTGTTGAGGTTGTCGCTGACAGTAAGTTCGGACGCGTTGAATACGTCGCCTGCAGCTACGGATTCGAGGTGGAGAGCTTCGTCGAAGTAGAAGTACATAAGTCCTGTCTCGAAGCCGGGGTTGTTCGCCATCGTAAGAGCGATCGTGAACGTTTCGCCTGCTTCAACAGTCGCGCCTTCAGCCGTCAGTGTGGGAACCTTCGGTACGGGCTTCGTCTCTGTCTCGCCGCATCTCGAGCATGTGCGCTGGAGCGTATCGTCGTCGATCTGGATCCATTCGCCCCAGTTGTGTCCGAGGGCGGGGATAGACGTCGTCTTGACGTCGCCGCAGCGAGTACACGTTTCAACTCTGGAGCCTGCTTCCGTGCAGGTTGCGGGAGTTTCGGACGTGAGCGTGTAGTTGTGTCCGAGAGCCTGGATGACTACGTTGGAAATGATCGTTCCGCAGTCTGTGCAGGTCACTCTCGTGTATCCTGCTTCCGTGCAGGTAGCGGGAACTGTCTCTGTCGTTGTGTTTGCGTGATCGCACGTCGGTCTTTCGATAACGTGAACGATCGTGTCTTCAACGTTCATCGGAACGGTCTCATCGTCCCAGTTGAAGCTTTCGTCGGATCTCATAACGATGTAGATCCTGTAATCGCCTACTGGCATGCCCTTGAACGTTGCCGTGAAGAGTTCGCCGTCGTTGTAAACATCGCCCATCTCGGAGGTGTTCATCGGGATGCTGACCGTTCTTACGCCTTCCATGGTCTCGCCGCATAAGATGAACGCTTCGCTTACGATCTCATTGGAGGACGGGATCTGGTTGAGGGAGCCCTTGTCGCACTCGTCGAATACTTCGTTCGAGAACGTAACTTTCTTGACTCTCATATCGTCTGCGTACGTGAGGTACGGATGGAGTCCCCAGAGACCCGGGTTGTTCTTGAGGAATACGGAGATCTGGAAGTCTTCGTCCGCATATGCCGTGACGTCTTCGAAGTAAACTACGGGAGCCGTTGTCGGGAGAGTATCTCTCTCTTCAAGGATCTCGCCGCATACCGTACATCTCTTGACCTTGTGTCCGCCTGTGGTCTCGGTTGCGGGAACAGTTACTTCCCACTCGCCGGGGATATGACCCGTTGCGGGATACGTTGTCTCGGAGATGACGTTTCCGCAGATGGAGCAGTACGTTCTTGTGTAACCTGCTTCCGTGCAAGTTGCGGGAACGGTTTCTACCGTGCCTGCTACGTGCTCGCACGCGGATACTACGATCTCGGAGTTTTCAAATGCGAATACTACTTCTTCGTCTGCGTGATTCAGCACGTCGGGCTGAGAATCGAGAACGCCGATGAAGTACGTGCCCTCTGTCTCGGGAGCCGTGAATGTGAGTGTTGCGAGCAGACCGTTGCCGGAGTTGTCGGCGTACGTGCTGCTGTCGAAGAGCAGGCTTACGAAACGCTTGCCTGTTGCGTCGATGCCCCAGTCAGCGAACGCTGCGGATGCGAGCGCGCTGTCTGCGGGGATCCTGTTAAGGTTCGTGCTCGTATCGAGCTCGGAAGACGTGAATACGTCGCCTGCGGTAACTGCGTCGAGGTGGAGCGCTTCGTCGAAGTATACGAACATAAGAGCCGTCTCGAAGCCCGGGTTACCGGATACCATGAACGGAACCGTGAAGGTCTCGCCTTCTCTTACGGTCTTGCCGATAACGGTGAGTGTAGGATCAGCGGAGATTTCTCTCTCCTGTGTTTCGCCGCAGCGAGCGCATACGCGCTGGAGAGTGGTTTCGTTGATCTGAGTCCATTCGCCCCAGTCATGTCCGAGAGCCGGGATGACCGTGCCGATGGATTCGCCGCAGCGGGAGCATACGCCGCCCTCAAATCCTGTGGTCGTACATGTTGCGGGAGTTACTGTCGGGTTCTGAACGTCGTGGCCGAGTGCCGCGATAGCGCGTGTTTCGGTCTTGCCGCAGATGCCGCAAGTTCTGGACTCTTCGCCTGCCTCCGTGCAGGAAGCGGGTGTTACTTCCGTCCATGCGCCCCATACGTGGTCGCATACGCTCTCTCTTACGATGATCTCGCCCGCTGTCTTTACGACTGCTACGTCTACGTCGTCCTTGTTGAAGATGTCGGCTGCGTTTGCAACTGCGCCGAACGCATATGCGCCTTCAAGTACGTCGGGAGTCGTGAAGTTGAGGTTGAGGAGAACGCCGGAAGCGGTTACGTTGTTCGTAACGTCCGTGTCGAAGAGAACTATCGCGATCTTCTTGCCTTCAGTGGAAACGCCGCATGCGTTGAACGCGGAGAGTGCCTGAGCCTTGAAGCTCGGATCGTTTCTGAGGTTAGCGCTTACCGTGAATTCGGTTGCTCCGAATACAGCGCCGTTTGTGATGCTGTTGAGCGTGAGAGCTTCATCATAGTATACGTAAAGTACAACTGTGTTGACGCCGGGGTTGTTGTTGAAGCTGATCGTCGCGTTGACAGCCTGGTTGCCTTCCGCTTCTTCCGTGGAACCTACGATAGCGGGCTCATAGAGAGGAGGAAGTTCTTCTGTTTCAAGGATCTCGCCGCAAACCGTGCAGTACTTGACTCTTTCGCCTGCGGTGTATCCGGGTTCTACTGTTACTACCCATTCGCCGGGAGTGTGTCCCTTAGCGGGGATCGTATCTGTGATAGCGTTGCCGCATCTTGTACAAGTAGCCGTGAGCGTACCTGTCTCTGTGCACGTAGCTTCCTTCGTTACAACATATTCGCTGTACTGATGTCCGAGAGCTGCGATCTCGCGGTACTGCTTTGCGCCGCATCTTGAACAAGTGGAAGCTTCCTGACCTGCAGCGGTACATGTGGGAGCTACCGTCTGCGCCCATGCGCCGTAAGCGTGGCCGAGAGGAGCGATCGTCTGAGTATCAAGAGTTCTGCCGCAATTATCGCAGATCTTAGCTCTTGTTCCGGACTCGGTGCACGTTGCAGCCTTCGTTACTTCCCAGTGGAATACGGAGTGGTCGCAGTTGTTGTTGCTCGGGATAACGATAGCGCCGTCCTGCTTGAGAAGGCTTATATCATCGCCGGCAGCGTTGATCGTCAGACCTGCTACGGGGACAATCTTGACGGGGAGCTCGTAATCTGTCGTATTCGGAACGTTGAATACGAGGTCGCAGAGTTTGCCGTCGCCTTCGATGTTTTCGAAGAGATAGTTTTCTGCATAGAAGCGGTAGCATTTAACGCCGCTTGTGGAGACGCCTGCCGCCTGGAGAGCTGCAGCCGCGCGTGCGTTGGACGCGGGATCTACATCGTAAGGAGAGTTTACGATAGATTCAAATACGTCGCCTGCGAGCACGCCCTTGAGGGAGAGCTGGCTGTCATATACTACGTAGAAGCCCATAGCCCATGTGCCTTCATTGCCGACATAGGTAACCGGAACTTTTACGGTATTTGCGGGAACGGAATCAACTTCCGTCGTTCCTGCGACTACGGTAGCGTCCGGGATCACCGGGATGATTTCGGTCGCGATAACCGCGTTGCAGCGTGTGCATCTCTGCTCCTTGAGACCCGTGGAGGTCTTGGTAGCGGGAGTTGCTACTACCCACTCGCCCGGAACGTGTCCGAGAGCGGGAAGAACGGAACTGCTGAGGACTACGCCGCAGCGGGTACACGTCGTCGTCGTGGAACCTGCAGCCGTACATGTGGGCTCAACTCTTGTAGTTACTGCCGCGTGTCCGAGAGCCGGAAGAGTTTCGGAGAACGTCTGTCCGCATCTCGGGCAAGTGTAGGAAGTCGAACCTGCTTCAGTACACGTGGGCTCAACTCTTGTAGCGTTGGACTGGTCGTGACCGAGAGCCGGAACGGATTCTGTTCTTGTCGCCTGGCAGCGTGTGCAGGTGAACAGCTTCGTACCTGTCGTGGTGCATCCGGGATGAACCGTTTCAACGCCGTTGTTCCAGCTGTGTCCGAGAGCAGCAGTCGTAGTTGTTTCTACCTTACCGCAGTTCGGGCACGTTCTCTGGGAAACGCCCTCTTCCGTACAAGTGGGATTGGAAACTACAGTCCAGGGACCCCATGCGTGGCCTTCGCCGCTCTGTACGTAAACGTAGCCATAGCCGGCTGTGAGAACGCTGGATGTTGCCGCAACCGCGTTGGAAGCGGAGTAACGCGCGCCCGTGTTGTCGACGTAGAGCTGGAAGTGCAGACACTCGTAGTCGTAAGAAGTTCTTACGTTGGAGGTGTTCGCCTTCGTGATATAGATATCGGAGCCGCACTGAGCGGAGCCGCATGTGTTGCCGTTGAAGATGCAGTCCGTGATGACGAGAGCGTTC
>CADBTH010000122.1 GCA_902797495.1 uncultured Ruminococcus sp. | reverse complement strand
CTCTCGAATGCGGAGTCGTCACGATCGGCGACACGGCTCTGTTCTATATGCAGGGCGAGATCTTCGTCGAGTACGGCATCAGAATGAGACAGTTCGCGGAGTCGAGAGGCAAGAAGGGATTCCTCATTGAAGTCACCAACGGCGCGTCGCCCGGTTACTTCTACACGCCCGAATCTCTCGCCGAAGGCGGCTACGAGGTCGGCAACTCCTCGTTCGGCCCCGAGTGCGGCGACATCATCACCGCAAAGCTCGCAGAGCTCTATGACGAGGTGAAGTAATGTACAAGGATTATAAGATAACGGAGCCGTTCTTCGAGTTCGGTCCGAAGTGCTATATGTACGGCGACCGTCTCGTCGAGATCGCGAAGGGCTTCGACCGCCTCTCGGAAAAGTACGGGATCGACGTGATACTCGACATCCCCGATACGGAGATCAGAAACGTCGCGTCTCAGGTAAAGCGCGTCCACGTGTACTCTCAGCACATGGACAGCCTCCCCGTCGGCCGCGGAATGGGAAGAACTCTTCCCGAGGCGCTGAAGGACGCCGGAGCCGTCGGATGTATGCTGAATCACGCGGAACATAAGCTGACTCTTTCCGAGCTTGAAAAGGCGATACGCCGCGCCGACGAGGTCGGTCTTGCGACCATAGTCTGCGCCGACAGTATCGAGGAAGTAAAAGCCGTCGCGTCTCTCGCGCCGAACATCCTCGTCGCTGAGCCGACGGAGCTGATCGGTACGGGACGTCCCGCCGACCGCGAATACGTCGACGAGGTCATCAAGGTCATAAGAGAGATCAACCCCGATATCCTTCCTTTCCCGTCCGCGGGAATTTCATGCGGAGATGACTGCTATAATATAATTAAAGCGGGCTCTTCCGCGTCGGGCTGCTCGAGCGCGATCGCGAAGGCCGCCGACCCGCTCGCTCTCGCGGAGGAGATGATCTCCGCCGTCAGACGCGCGTGGGACGAACTTCACGCATGAGGTGACGCAATGCTTAACGAAGAAACTCTCTCCCACGTCAGAGAGGTGTATACGATCGAGTCGGAGTGCGTCCGCGATATGGAACGCCACTTTGACCCGGAACAGTTCTCGAAGGCGGTTGAGATACTGAAGAGCGCACGCTGCATCGGCGCGTCCGGCTGCGGACACTCCGGTATCATCTGTCAGCACTTCGCGCATCTTCTTTGCTGCATCGAGCTCTCTGCAAAATTCATATCCCCCGCGGAGGCGATCCACGGCGGAATGGGCTTTCTCCACGAGGGCGACGCGATAGTCCTCGCGTCCCGCGGCGGGAAGACGAAGGAGCTTTTCCCGATAGCGGATATCTGCAAGAGCAAGGGAGTGAAGATCATCACGGTCACGGAGAACGAGGACTCCCACCTCGCCGAGGTCGCCGACGTCGTACTGAAGCAGTACGTCAACCGCGAGACCGACCCCTACAACGCGCAGGGAACGACGTCCTCGACGTCCCTCGCGGTCATCTTCCACACTCTCCAGACCGCGCTCATCTACGAGACGGGATACAAGAACGAGCAGTTCGCCGTTATCCACCCGGGCGGCGCCGTCGGCGAGAGACTGAACGGTAAGAACGTTCACGACGAAAAATAAGATATTTCAAATACAAGGAGATAAAACAATGGAATTCAAAGTTTATCAGAAAGAGATCGAGCTTCAGTCCAGAGGATGGAGACCGACGTTCCACGACGTTTCCAAGGAGATCCTTGAGATCGTCGAGGCTTCCGGCGTAAAGAACGGCACGGTGACGATGGCGTCCCACCACACCACCTGCTCCGTAATGGTTCAGGAGTGCTCCCACGACCTCGACAAGTACGACCTCGAGTACCTTCAGCACGACCTGCTCAAGATCATGCAGAAGCTCGTCCCCGACTACTCCGAGACGAACGAGTACGCCCATCCCGGTCCGATCCACACACAGTTCGGCAGATTCGTCAACGAGCCCGGCGACTTCACGAGCCTCAATACCGACGCTCACCTCCGCAGCGTTTTCTTCGGCAGAAGCGAAACGATGACGATCAAGGACGGCAAGCTCGACGGCGGCGAATTCGCTCACATCTACTTCGTTGACTGGGACCAGGTACGCGCAAGACACAGACAGCTCAACGTCACCGTCATGGGTACGACTGAGGACGTTGAAGACCGCACGTTCAACAACGGCGAGGTCATCAACACCCTGCGCAAGTACACGGACGAGGAAAAGGCGGACGACGTCCACTACACGCTTCAGCAAAAGAGATAATTCCATACGTTTGCAAACGGCGGACTCTGATTGAGCCCGCCGTTTTTCTTTTTGTTCTCCGGAATAATCGGCGGCTTGTCTTAATAGATTTAAGTGAAAGGGGGCGGATGGATGATAACAACTCAAAGCGGCGCGCAAAGCTATGCCGTGAGGGCGGCGTGCTATTTTCCCTCGCGGATCGCGTCAGCTCTCACGTCGTTTATAAGGCGGTGCGGGGAGTGCGACGAGATCAGAGCCGTCGCAGGGTCTGACGTCTGCCTCACGGTATCGGGAAAGACCGTCCCCACCGGGGTCGTCTGCACGAGGGACGAGATGCGCCTCACGGTCATGTCTCTGTGCGGAAACTCGGTCTACTCACACAGTGAGACGATAAAAGAAGGATACGTCGTGACCTCCGACGGCGTGCGTGCAGGCGTCGCGGGAAGGGCCGTGACGGAGGGCGGAAGGATCGTCTCCGTCGCCGATATCTCGTCCGTCGTCATAAGGATCCCGTCGAGAAGAGAGGGATTCGCGGACGAGCTTTACGGGATAATGGAGAAAGCGTCCTTCAAGAAAAACGTGCTCGTATACGCTCCTCCTGCGGGAGGCAAAACGACGCTTCTTCGCGAGCTCGCTTATCTGCTTGCAGGAGGAGAGGGACGGCTGAGAGTCGCCGTCGTGGACACGAGGTATGAGATCGCCGAGGGACTCGCCGGGTCTCATATTTACACTCTCTCCGGCTACCCGAGGGCGAAGGGGATCGAGATCGCCGTGAGGACGCTCTCGCCGGAGGTCATTATCTGCGATGAGATAGCGAGAGAGGACGACCTTGAAGCCGTCGACTCCGCGACGGGATGCGGCGCGGCGGTGGTCGCCTCGTGCCATTCGGACGCGCGCGGGGATAGCCGCGTTATCGCGGAAGCGAAGAGGCGCGGATCTTTCGGTATCTACTACGGTATCTCGAAGAGCGGAGAGGGCGCAGTCTCCTTTGAGGGATACGAAAAATGAGCGCGCCTCTCGTTTTTTCCGCGCTGATGCTCCTCGCCGGTCTTGCGGTATCCGGGACTCTTCTGAAGGAGTCCGGCGCGAGAGTTGAGAGAGCGCGCCGCATTTACGGATACGCGAAGACGATCGAGGAGGGGATAAGATACGCGAGAGCGCCGATCCCGTCCGTGATAGACTCCCGTTCCCTCAAGGAGCTCGAAGAATCGGACGAAGAGGCGGGAAGACTCGTTGAAGATATCTGCTCGTCCGACTACGGCGCGGCGCTGAACTACGCCGTTTACCTCAGAAATCATACAGAAAAGGAAATGCAGAGGGCGGAGGAAGAGGAGAGGGCGAGGCGCCCGATGATGGCGTACCTTCCACCCGCCGCCGCGGCGCTCGCCGTCATTCTGCTGTTGTAAAAATGGATCCTTCGATAATACTCAAGATCGCCGGAGTGGGACTTCTCGTCGCCGCGGCGTGTCAGATCCTCTCGAAGTCGGGACGCGACGAGCAGTCGATGCTCCTCTCCGTCGCGGGAATAATCATAGTCTTCATACTGATAGTCGACAAGGCGGGAACTCTAATCAGCTCCCTCAGAAGCGTTTTCGGTCTCTGATATGGACGTGCTCAGGATCGCGGGAATTCTATTCCTCTCAGCTATCGTCGCGCTCATCCTCAGAAGGACGGGAAGCCCTCTTCACTCGGCTGTCGTCTGCGCCGGTATCGTCGCGGCCGTCGGCGTCTGTCTGCCGAAGATCGCAGATGCGGTAGAGACGGCGAAGATGATCGCGAACGAGAGCGGTGCGTACAGATTTTTTCCGACAGTTCTGAAGGTCGCCGTGGCCGCTCTCGTCTGCGACGTTGCCGCGGACGTCTGCTCCGGGTGCGACTCTCCCGTGCTTTCGAAGACGGTCTCGACTGTCGGAAAGATCGAAATACTCTTCATCGCTCTCCCGCTCTTCACGGAGCTCTACAGATACGCCTCGTCGCTGGTCTCGCAGGTATGAGAAAGCTTTTTGCCGCCGTTATAACGGCGTTCATCGCCTTCTCCCTGTTCGCACCGGAGGCGTGCCGTGCGGAGGATTACGTGGAGAAATACCGCGAGTATACGGAGGAAGGGCGAAACGTCGGAGTCACGGAGTTTCTGACGGGGGAGACGCAGGACGGAGAGGACGACGGGCTCGACTCGTTTCTCTCATCTCTTCCGAAAAACGTTGCGGACATGCTCCCCGACGTGACCGGGGATTCCGACCCCGCGGCGGCGGGCGAGGCTTTCGGGGCTGAATACTTCGTCGGTCTGATATTCGGCGAGATCGGGAGAGCTGTCGGAAAAATACTTCCCGAAGCCGCAGTCCTCGCCGCGATGGCAGTGATCGTATTCATAATGAAATCGGTCTCTGACGGCGGCGCCGTTTCGGGGACCGCGGGAGCGGTAATGCACGCGGCGTTCTGTCTCACCGCGTCGTACGCGGGAGTTCTGTCGTTTGAGTCTGTCGCGTCTTATCTCAAGACTCTCGCCTCAGTCGCGAACGCCGCAGTCCCGCTCGTTACCGCGTCTCTCGTCGCAACGGGAAACGTCACGTCGGCGGGGGTTGGCGCCGCGTTTATCACCGCGACGTCCGATATATGCGAGCGCATATTCTCGGGAGCGGCGCTCCCAATGATCGCCGCATCGACGGCGTTGTCCTTCGCGGAGTCCGTCTTCCCGGGCGGCGCCGCGGTCTCTCTGTCTTCGTTCGTCAGAAAAGCGGCGATATGGATCACGGTCGCCGTGAGTACGGTCTCATCGTTCGTCTTCGGAGTACAGAGCCTGCTCTCGTCCGCCGCCGACACCGCGGGGCTGAAGACCGTCAAGTTCGCCGTAGGGTCGTTCGTGCCTTTCGTCGGAAGCGCCGTCGGGGATACGGTGTCGTTCATCGCCGCGGGAGCGGCGGGAGTGAAGAGCGTCGCGGGGGTAGTGCTTCTCGCCGTTCTGTTCGCCCTGACGCTGACGCCTCTCGTGACGCTCGTCGCGGGGAAAGCGACTCTGTTCGCAGTCTCGGTACTGTGCGGCGTTCTCGGACTTCAGAGGTCGTCAAAACTGTTCGAAGACCTCTCGTCCGCATCTTCTGCGCTCATCGCGCTTACAGTTTCCGCCTCGAGCGTATTCCTCGTGATCGTTTTCGCATTTATCTCATACGGAGGAAAGATATGAGCTACGTTACCGGAGTCGTCGCGGCGACGGTCGCTTCCGCCGCGGTCGTCATACTCTGTTCGGGCAGTCGGCACGAGAAGGCGGCGACTTCCGTCTGCTGCGCCTTTATCGCGCTCACGGCGCTCATTCCCCTTCGCTCCGTCGTCGCGGACGGCGCGGCGGCGTTTTGGCGTGACGTTGAAGCGGCGAAGAGCGCGGGGGACGAAAGGCTCGTCGCATCCTGCGCAAAGGAGCTTGAAAAGCGCGTCTCAGAAGCTTTACGTGAAAAGTTCCCGGGGGCGGACGTCGACTCGGTATCGATCGCTTACGACGACAGTGACGTCTCGAACGTCATCGTGACCGGATGCGAAGCGATAGTTCGCGGCGCTGACGCGGAGGAGGCGGAAAAGTTCGTGCGGGAGCTTTTGCTCTGCGACAACGTGCGTATCATTGATTCGGGAGGTGAAAATTACGAAGGCTGAAAAAACTATCTTACCGTTCAAAAATAAGAGAGCGGCGCTGCCGCTTCTTCTCGTCGCCGCCGCGCTCGTCGCGCTCGCGTTCTACCGCGGCGGGGACGCGGAAGAGAAGAGAGAGTACTGCGTTGCGCTTCTCTCGGAAGAACTTGAGGAGAAGGTCGAGGAGCTCTGCCTCTCCGTCTCAGGCGTGAGGCGCGCCGAGGTGCTGCTTACCCTCGACACGTCCGAGGAGTACGTCATGGCGAAGGACGTCGAGCAGAACGGAGACTATCGCAAGAGCGTGACTGTCGACGCAGAGGGAGGAGGAATCGAGCTTTGCGTCGTCTCCCCGAAGATCAGGGGAGTCGCGGTAGTCTGTACCGGAGGCGACCGCCCCGTCGTAAAGCAGAAGATCATCTCTCTCGTTTCGTCGGCGCTCGGACTTGACTCCTCGAAGATCGCGGTCGCCGGTACATAAACGGAGCGCTGCCGTCATATATATTGAACACTAATATACCGGAGGTAGATATGGATATCGAAAAAATCAAACAAAAATCGTCTTCCGTCATCCGTAAGATCGGGAAGAAGACGGTGATCGCGGCGATGGCTGTGATCGTTATCGGAGTCGCTGTGCTGCTCAATTTTCTGACCGTGAAGGACACTGTGAAGAGCGAAAAACTTGAGGATGAGCTTGCGAGCGTTGCGGGATTCCTCTCGCCCGAAGGTGAAGAGGCGTCGGTCTCCGACGAGGACTTCTTCGCCTCCATCGCGATCAGCCGTCAGACCGCCCGCGACGAAGCGATGGCGGTGCTCAAAACGGTCACCGAGAGCGGGACAGCGGTCGACGAAGTAAAGAACAACGCCTACGGCGACATACAGAAGATCGCAGACGACATAGAGAGCGAAGCGAACATAGAGTCTCTGATCGAGGCGAAGGGATTCGAGCAGTGCATCGCCGTCGTGAACGGGAACGAGGCGAGCGTGATCGTCAAGACCGAAGGGCTGACTCCCGGCGACGTCGCGCAGATCAGCGAGATAGTCTACAACGAGTGCGGCATCTTTCCGGACGACCTGAAGATAATAGAGCGAAACTGACTTAGTAAAGCGGCGGCGCGAGCCGCCGCTTTGCTAACACCTTCCGAAAACACTTGACATTTATATAATAATATAGTAAAATTAATGGAGCGATCAAACCTGCGAAAGGATTAAATAAATGGACGAAAAAGAAAAAGAGATCATAGAAAAGGCGACCGTAAAGGGCGAGTATCTGATGTACAAGGGAAGACCCCTCGTCAGAGATAACAACGTTATCTGCTACGGCAACATGGACGACGAATACGTCCTCTGTCTGACCGTTATGACCGAGACCGAGCAGGACGGCAAGACCGTTCCCGACATGGTCCTCATTCAGATCGTAAAAACGGACGAGACCCTTTCCGCAACGGACAAGATAGCGAAGCAGGACCTCAAAAAAGGACTCTTCGAAGCGTTTGAACTCGGCTATATCTGGCTCACAAGGCTGATCGGTGAATGAATTGAAAAGAGTTTTAAGAATCCTCTCACTTATCCTCCTCGCGGCGTCACTTGCGATCCCGTTCTCCTCATGCGGAGCGAACGGCGACGCGGAGACGACGGATACCTCCGCGGCGACGACGGAGATCACCGTAGAACTTGAGCCGACCGAAACGGAAGAAGCGCCTCCCGCCTTCCTCAACCCCCTCACCGGGCTTGAATCGGGATACGACGTCTCGCACTCAAGACCCGTCGGAGTCATGATAAACAACATCTACGACGCGCTCCCGCAGGTAGGTGTGGGCAAGGCGGATATCATCGTCGAGTGCCTTGCGGAAGGCGGCATCACCCGTCTGTTCGCGCTCTTCGCGGAGTACCGCGACCTCGGCGTCATCGGCTCTGTACGCTCGTCGAGACCGTACTACATCGATTTCGCCCAGACGTTCGACGCGATCTACGTACACGCCGGCGGAAGCGAGGACGCTTATTCCGATCTCGCCAACCGTGGGATCAACAATATCGACGGCGCAAGAGGCGACCCGCTCGGCATCTATTACAGAGACGAGACCAGAATGCAGACGATGGCTATCGAGCACACGCTGATGACTACCGGCGACGGCATCGTTCGGACGATAGATTACTGCGGCTACAGGACCGACCTTCGCGACGGATTCTCTTACCCCTTCAACTTCTGCGAGTGGGGAAAGACTTATTCGACGGGCGGGGAAGAGTGCCGCGGGATACATATTCCGTTCTCATACTATCAGACGGTCGACTTTGAGTACGACGAAGAAAACGACGTCTACCTCAGATATCAGTACGACGGCATGCCTCATATCGACGGCGGTACCGGAGAGCAGCTCTCTTTCAAAAACGTCCTCGTTCTGTTCTGCACCACGTACGTCTACGACGATTACGGCAGACTGAGGGTAGAGACCGTCGGCGACGGCGACGGCTATCTCGCGACGGGCGGAACGTACGTGCCGATAAAGTGGCACAGAGACAGCGCGGACGGAAACGCCGTCTTCACGAGAGCGGACACGGGAGACGTGATCACGCTCAACCGCGGAAAGACGTTCATAAACGTCTGCCCGACGGATATCTCCGATTCCGTAGAGATGATACCTTAAATCGAACAGCGCGGGGATGACGGCAGTCCGTCGTCCCCGTTTTCACGTTCGCAAAGCGTGTACTTTGAACGGAATAAATCTCAAAACGATAACCAATATTTACCCGAAACCCCCGTAAAAACAGAAAAAAATCCCCGTAACGACGGAAAAAATCGATTCTCATTTCTTGATTTTTCGATTATAATATGTTAGAATATATGTAGTATAAAACTATATGCATTTTATTGTATTTTTTTGATCGGAGAGGAGTCAGAGATGTATTCTGTCGGAGAACACGTCGTGTACGGAACGCACGGAGTCTGCCGCATCAGCGAGATCACAACGATGCAGTTCGGCATTGAAAACAAAGAATACTACGTACTGTCTCCCGTCAGCGACCCGAGATCGACCATTTTCGTTCCCGTTGACAACGAAGTCCTGCTCTCGCAGATGCGCCCCGTCCTCACAAAAGAGGAAATAGACGAGATGCTCTGCTCAATAATTCCCGGCTCGCAGAGCTGGATCGCGAGCGACGCGGAGCGCAAGGAGTTCTGCCAGACCACCCTCAAGAGCGGCGACTGCCTCGCTATCCTCAGAATGATCGATATGCTCTACGTCCACCAGATAGAAATGCGTGAGCAGAAAAAGCATTTCCACGTCACCGACGAGCGCTTCCTCAGAGAGGCCGAAAAACTCCTCCACGACGAATTCTCCTTCGTCCTCGGCATCCCCCGCACGGAAGTCGTATCCTATATCGGCGATAAAGTTGAAAAGTCTTCATAACGAATCAAAATAGACCTGCCAACGGCAGGTCATATTTTTTGGTGAAGGCGACGGGAATCAGAAAAGACCTTTGCCTATCGGGCAAAGGTCTTTTCTTTGATGGTGAGGACGAGTGGATTTGAACCACCGACCTCCTGCATGTCACGCAGGCGCTCTAACCAGCTGAGCTACGCCCTCACGCGAATGATAGTATACCACAGTTTTTCAACGATTGCAAGCCCTATTTCGTATTTTCTCAAAAAACTTTGCGAAAGCTCTTGCAAAACAGCGTTAATAATGATACAATAGGTTCTACCGCGGAAAGGAGGGACGTGCCGTGGCTGTCAACAAAGAACGGAAGGTCGTCGCGCAGAACAGAAAAGCGCGCCACGATTACTTCGTCGAAGATACGTACGAAGCAGGCATATCGCTCTTCGGAACGGAGATCAAGAGCATCAGGGGAGGGAACGTGAACCTGAAGGATTCGTACTGCCGCATCTATAACGGTGAGATATATGCGCTCGGCATCCACGTCTCGCCTTATGAGAAAGGCAACGTCTTCAACCGCGACCCGATGAGAGAGAAAAAGCTCCTAATGCACAAGAAGGAGATATTGAAGCTCTTTAATCTGGTCTCG
>CADBTH010000121.1 GCA_902797495.1 uncultured Ruminococcus sp. | reverse complement strand
TAAGAGCTTCTGCTTTTTCTTTATTTCAAAAGAATTTTTCGGAGCTTTGTTTGCTTTCGTCTTTTGTTGTTCAATTTTCAATGAGCGTTCGCTGCCCCCTTTTACGGGCGCTCGATTATTATATCACAGGCATTCTTCATTGTCAAGTACTTTTTTTCGATTTTTTCAAAAAAATCGAGAATATTTCTGCCTGTTCGGCAAACTATATTATTGACTCTCTGCAGGAGGTTATTCATGGCTACTCTGTTTTTGAGAACGATCGTCATCTATATATTGCTCCTTGCGGCGATCAGGCTCATGGGAAAGAGGCAGGTAGGCGAGCTTGAAGTATCCGAACTCGTCATAACCTTTCTGCTCTCCGAGCTCGCCGTTCTCCCTCTGTCGAACAAAAACGCGCCTCTGTCCCACGCGATAGTTCCCGTTCTGCTTCTTCTTTCGGCTGAAGTTATTTTCTCCTATCTCGCATTCAGATTTCCTCGTTTCAGAAAAATCGCGCTCGGAAAACCGAGCGTTATAATTAATAAAGGAAAGATAGACAGAAAAGAACTCGCGAAACTGCGGATCGGGATAGCGGAGCTGATGAGCGAATTGCGGCTCTGCGGAGTCGCTTCGATCGACGAAGTGGAATACGCTCTAATCGAGGACAACGGAAAGCTGTCCGTTTTCAAGAACGCCCGCTCGTCTCCCCTGACCCCGCACGACTCGGGGATCGCCGCGAAAGAACGCGGCATCGCTCACTGTCTCGTCGCCGAGGGGAGGATCAGCCGCGACGGACTGAAGATCTCGGGGAGAACGGAAGAGTGGCTGAATTCTTTTCTCGAAGAGAAAAACACCGCCGTCGGCGACGTCTATTTCATGACGGTCGACGACAGCGGTGAGATCGTTATGATCATGAAAGGATGACTCAATGAGAACGTTTATCTGCGCGGTCTCAACGTTTGCGCTCATTCTCGCGCTCGTCGCGTTGAACGGCGCCGGCTTCTCGCGCACGGCCGATTCGATCGTCCGCAAAATCGACGAAGCGGCGGACGCTCCTCCGCTCAGCGACGAGAGATGCTCCGCGGTGGCTGAGATCGAGAAGATCCTGTACGACAACTATTTCGAAACGTCGCTCACCGTCGGGCACGACGAGACGACGGCGCTCTTCGCTTACGTTTCGGACGCGAAGCACCAGGCGTTCGGCGACGATGGACAGTTTCTCTCCGCGCTCGACAAACTGAGGCGCGAGATCGAACGTCTCAGAAAGACGGAATGCTTCAGTCTCGACGGCCTTTTCTGATCATCTGTACTCAGTGACTCCGTCCTCGAGAAGAAGCCTTCTTCTGACGATGATATGGTAACCGTCGTCACCCTCGACGCCGAAGGCGTCGTTGACGGCGGTCATTACGTATTCGGGATTGAGATAATTCTCGCTGTCGGTACCGGTAACGGCTCTTATAACTATTCCGTCGTCGGTAAGAACGGCGGAAACGCTCTTGATCATCGGCGTTATGTCGACTTCGCGCTCACCGCTCTTCGACCTCTTCATCATTACGACCGGAGACGAGAAGAGCTTTTCTATCTTTTCGGGGAGCGATGCGTCGGCGTTTTTCGTTTTAACTATGATATCGTTTTCAGCCCATTTGATCAGGCGGAACTTCGTCTCCGCCGTATATACTTCCGCGATCCCGATACCGTCGGGCATATACTTGCGAAGGGTTTTCAGGATATCTTCGTTCGTGATATTCTTCGTTACCTTGATATCGGCGACTTCGCGGTCGCCGCAGCATCCGACTGACAGAGGCGACGCGAACGCGAGCTTCGGTATCGGATTGAATCCTTCGGTGTACCATACGGGAAGGTGCGAACGGACGAGTCCTCTCATGAAGTTTCTCGCAAAATCGAGGTGAGACAGATACGTCATCGGCCCGGATTTCGAGAAGATGATCCTGACGGAGCGGACTGCCGGCGCATCCGTGTCGCGTATCCTTTTTTCCGCCGCAACGGGCTCGGTCTCCGTGCGCGGAGTTTCTCCTCCGCCGGGGCACCAGCGGCAGTACTTCTTGTCGACGATATCGCCCGCGCCGCACGCGGAACACTTTTCAAGACACGAGGGAGTAGGTATCGCCTCTTTCGCCTTGTGCCTTTCTCTGAGAAGGAATTCCTTCGTCACGCCGCAGTCGATGACGTCCCACGGGAGAACTTCGCCGTCGGGTATGTCGCGGTTGGCGTAAAAGTCGGGCGACAGACCGCAGTCCTCGATGGCACGGATCCACTCGTCGTAGTCGAAACACTCCTCCCACGCGCAGAACTTTATTCCTCTCTGATGCGCCTTGAGCAGCGCCTCGCCGAGTCTTCTGTCGCCTCGCGCGAAGATCGCCTCGATGCGCGATACGTCGGCGTCGTGATAGTTATACTTTATCTTCCGGTCGCTCTTTATCTTGTCGAGAAGGAACTGTTGTTTTTTCGCAAGCTCCTCCATCGAATCCTGCCCCTCCCACTGGAAAGGCGTGTGCGGCTTCGGTATGAAGCAGGCGACGCTGAGCGTTACCTGAGCCTGTTTTCTGCGGTTTCTCTCGGGCGTTCTGTAGTACTCTTCGACGACGTTGGAGGCGAGAGATTTTATACCCTCGATGTCCTCGTACGTCTCTCCCGGAAGACCCATCATGAAGTACAGCTTGACCTGAGATTTACCCGCCGCAAAGGCGAGGTGGGAAGCTCTCAGTATCTCCTCTTCGGTCACGTTTTTGTTGATGACGTCGCGAAGGCGCTGAGTTCCCGCCTCGGGCGCAAAAGTGAGCGTGCTCGTTCTGACGGACGAGATCTTGTCCATCAGCTCTTTCGTAAAACTGTCCGCTCTGAGAGACGGGAGCGACAGGTTGATCTTTTCGTCGTTCGTCCAATCGATCAGTTTAGAAGTCAGCTCTTCGATGCAGGAATAGTCGCTGATAGACAATGACGAGAGAGATATCTCCTCGTACCCCGTGTTGTCAGCGTACTCTCTCGCCTGACGGCACAGTACGTCCGGCGTCTTTTCCCTTACGGGGCGCATGATCATTCCCGCCTGGCAGAAACGGCATCCTCTGATGCATCCGCGGAAGACCTCGAGAGTTATTCTGTTATGAACCGCCTCGATGAGCGGCAGGGTCGGATTCGTCGGGAAGTACGCTTTGTCGAGGTTTTCGACGACTCTCTTTTTTACTCTCGCGGGAACTTTTCCGTCCTTCGGAACGTACTCCTTTACCGTGCCGTCCGCGTTGTACGAGACCGTGTAAAGGGACGGAACGTAAAAGCCTTTCAGTTCCGTCGCGGCGCGGTACAGAAAGCCCTCCCTAGTATAAGTGCCGCTGTCTTTCATTTCCTTGTAAAGACGTGATATTTCAGGAAGCGCCTCCTCGCCTTCTCCAATAGAAAAAACATCGATAAAATCAGCTAGAGGTTCGGGATTGTAAGTGCAGTGACCTCCCGCGATCACGATCGGGCAGGAGTCGTCTCTCTCTTCGGACTTCAGAGGAATGCCCGCGAGCGAGAGCATATTGAGGACGTTGGAATAGGAAAGCTCGTAGGAAAGAGAGAACGCGACGAAGTCGAATTCCGCGACGGAGTCTCCGCTCTCGAGCGCGAAGAGAGGTATGCCCCTCTTTCTCATTTCCTCTTCCATGTCGATCCACGGCGCGAAAACCCTCTCGCACCATACGTCGTCCATCTCATTCAGCACGCCCGCCAGGATCTTGACTCCGAGGTTCGACATACCTATCTCATACGTGTCCGGGAAGCAGAACGCCCACCTCTGAGTCACCTTCTCTTTGTCTTTTATGACGCTGCCCGTCTCGCCTCCCGTATATCTTCCGGGGAGACGAACTTTGGTTATAAAGCTCTTGATATCTTCGCGCATTACGACAGAACGGGCGGAAACTGCCGCTTCCGCCCTTTCCTTTCAGAGTATTGTTTATTTCAGCATCGTCTTCGTGACGATACCCATGGGGATGAGCCAGAACAACTGCATCAGAACGGAAAGCAGCGATCTGACTGACGAGAAACCGCCGGAAAGAAGTATTACGGCGAGTATAACGATACTGATTATCGCCTGAAGCAGGGCGATGAAAGAATTCGTTCTCTTCGCGTCGAGGACCTTGTCGCAGAAGGTGACGGTCTCGAGAAGTCCCTTTGAAGAGCCTCTCGCTACGACTCCGCTGTCGGAGTGCTCCGTAACGCTCGCGACTTCCTCAAGGCTCGAGTATCTGATGACTCTCATCGGATACTTGCCCGTCTTGACCTTTGATCTTATCATCTGCTCGTCGATATTCGGGTCGAGAGTCTTGACGCACACGGACATACCGCCGCCGGCGAGCTGCTTGAGGATATATTCGAAATCACTGTCGATGAGATAGAGGATATTCATCTTTGCGACGAGTTTGCCCTTGAATATCATGTACATAACGGAAAGCTCGTCCTCGTAGTCGTCCTCCGCGCTGACTTCTTCAGGTATCTCTATTCCGAGTTCCCTGAGGTTGTCCGCTCTGCCGAACATGATGGATTTGCCGTCGACTTCCGTCTGAAGATATCCGTCGCCGATCCCCGTGAGAAGAACGTCTTCGGAATATCCGGTCTCGACCGTCGCTATCTCAAAAACGTCGGAGAGAGGTCCGCCGGTCTTCGTGAATACGCTCGCGGCGTAATAGAGGACTCTGTCGAATCTGTAGTTGTTATAGACCTTGATGTTCTGGACTTTAACACCGACCGACGGGAACACGAGCTTGTCGTCGAAGGAGATGACGGACGCGCCGGAGTACTCCTCGAGCGAGTTCTCGCCGATGATCGTACTGTTCTCGTCGTACGAGATCGAGTTCGCCTTGAAGAAAGGATACGAATGCGAGAACAGGATCGACATGGGCACCGCGGTCACGAACGCTGCGTAACCCATAAGTATCGCGGAGGTCACGCTCTTCTCGACCATCGCGGCGTACACCGCGAAGAGTACCGCGAGAACTACCGAGAGCCCGAGGCTCATCAGCACTGTCGCGCTGTTCGTCGAGTTGACGCTCTCCGTGCGGTAAAAATAACCGTCTACGAAGGAGACCTTGTCTATCTTGAGAATGTCGCCGATGTTGTCGTTCTTGCCGTTGGCAAAAGCGGCGGCTTCCATAACGGCGTCCTTAGGAGAAAGTCTGCGGAGCGCAAACTTGGGTTTCTTGGAGGATATAACGTTGAAGCTGAATATTTCGCGTTTTACCGTGAGATACGAGTAAAGCGCCGTCATGAACGCGCAGAACGCGATCGGGAAGTTGAAGAGAACGGGTTCCTTCGGAGGGACCGCGGTCTTCGCCGCTATCGCGGAATAAACTATGGAGAGCAGCGCCGCGACGGAGAGTATGCTCTCCGGAGTCGGTTTGCCTTTGAACAGTCTCGAGAAGCCGCGGAATACTCTGTCATAGACCGCGGCGACCGCAAAGAGCGTGAGCTGAAGGTCTATCATGACGTACACGACGGGATATACCGCGGGGTCGAGGAACGACGCGAACTGATAACCTATCAGCGGGAGATTCTCGTAGATCAGGAGGATGAGCGCAAGAACTGCGGTCACGGCGATCTTGATCTTCGACGAGAAGTACGCCTTTTTATACTGTTCGATTATCTCCTTGTTCTGAGATACGTCCTTGTATTCGTTATGTACGGATTTTCTTTCGATCTCTTCGCGCCGCTCGACAACTTCGTCGTACTTCTTTTTAAGTCTCGAAGCCTTCTTGTCGCCGACGTGACGTCCGAGCTCGTCTTCAAGACCGAAAGCTACGATGAAGTCCATATTGGTCTCGTCGTCTTCGTCTATCGAAAGCTCGTCGATCGTGCTGCCGACGAAGTCCTCTGCGTCCGACGCGGGGTTTTCTTCCTCTACCGCCTCGTCATACGCGCTTGCAGGCTCTGCGATCGTGATATCGTCGTCCGCTTCGTCCTCCGCCGCTACGGCGTTCTGAGTTCCGGTGACGTCGAATCCGCTGAGGTCCTCGATATCTTCGAATCCTTCTATGCCGCCGAACTGAGCGTCGTCGGACGACATCAGCTCCGCTATTATATCCTCGTCGAGAACGAGTTCGTCGTCGTCGAGACTCAGCACCGCGTCAGCCGCGGACTTCTCGGCTCCGTGCGGCGCGTCCGCAGACAGAACGGAACTCCAGTCAAGTCCCGCGTCATCCTGTTCATCGGGCTCGACCTCGTCGGAATATTCTTTATAGGCGTCGTAAACGTCGCCGTCGGAAGTCTCGCCGTCCGTGATCACGAAATCGTCAGACTGCGCCTCGTCGCTCTTCTCGCTCCCTTCCATATAGAGATCGTCTCCGTCGTCGGGAGCGAATACTTCGTCTTCCGTAACGGCCCTGTCGTCCGAAGGCGCTTCGGTCTCCGTCAGCTCCCCGCCGTCTGTTTCGTCCTCGTCGTCCGGAAGGTACTTATCAAGCAGAGCCTGTATGTCAAGCTCTCCGTCAAGATCTTCGTGTCTTTTGGATTCCATCTTAAATGTTCCTTTCGCAGCGCCGTGACGCGCTGTTATTTGATTCTGCGCCGTGTTTCCGCGCCGCTGAAGAGTTTTATCAGGTTCGCTGCATTCTCGCCGCGTGGCAAAGGATCACCGACGCCGCCGCAGAGACGTTGAGAGAATTGACCCGGCCGTACATCGGGATCGAGACCGTCATGTCAGCTCGATCCTTTATAAGACGGCTGACTCCGAAGCCTTCGCTTCCGAGCACTATTGCGGCGGGGGCTTTGAAGTCCGCCTCGTAATAGGGAGTTCCGCCCGCTTCCGCGGCAAAGATCCATATTCCCTCTTTTTTCAGCTTTTCTATAGTATCCGCAAGGTTGGTCACCTTTGCGACAGCCATGTGTTCGATCGCTCCTGCTGACGCCTTTGCAACTATCGGAGTCAGTCCGACGGCGCGCCTTTTCGGGATTATTATCCCGTGAGCTCCGGCGCATTCGGCGCACCTTATGAGAGCGCCGAGGTTCTGAGGATCCTCGATCCCGTCGGCGATCACGATCAGCGGCATCTCGCCCCTGTCCTTTGCAATCTTCAGGATGTCCTCGACTTCGGCGTACTGCTTTTCAGCCGCGAGAGCGACGACTCCCTGATGATGAACTCCGCCCGCCATCTGGTCGAGCTTTTCCTGCGTGACCTCGATGATAGGTATCTTTCTGCTGACGGCCTCCGCGACTATCACTACGATAGATCCTTCCCTGCCGCCGTGCTTAACGTATATTTTGTCGACGCTTCTTCCGCTCTTCAGAAGCTCGCGCACCGCGTTCCTCCCCGCGACGGCTCCCGGAATACCCTGTCCCCGGTCAGCGTCGCTGCGGTCGCGGCGGCGTCCCGAAGGCGCGGGAGTCACGACGGCTTCTTCATAGGGCGGATCGTAGTCATAATAATCGTCCGTCTCACTGTCGAAAGGTATGTACTCGCGGTTGGATCTCGTTTTGATCCCTCCCTCGACGAGTGTATCTTCCGAGTCTGAGTTCTGCGTTCTGCGGTCG
>CADBTH010000120.1 GCA_902797495.1 uncultured Ruminococcus sp. | reverse complement strand
GCGAACGTCTCTTCCGTCATGTAGCACTTACTGTCGAGCGCACCGCGGTCGCAGACGATCAGTATCTTTTCTCCCGGCATCGTCTCCGCCGCGCGCTCGTAAACGCTCTCTTTCTCAAGCTGAAGCTCGAGACGCAGCTTCTGAAAATCCGCGGGCACCCCGCACGTCCACGGCGCGACGCCGCCCCTCATCATTTCCGTCGCGGTCTCGGCGACCGTCAGAACGGTATAGCCCATAGGCTCGAACGCCCGCTTTACCGCCTCGAGCGCGCTCGTCTTACCCGCGCACGGCCCGCCGGAGAGTACTATTTTTGAGATGCTTTTCATTTTTTGAATTCCACGCTTCCGGCCCATTTCAGTATATCACTTTTCAGAGAGTCGAAATCCTTCGTCGGGGAGGCGAACTGCACGACCGCAAAGCAATCGTCCGTCTTGTAGACTGAAACCAGATACCTGCAATCATCCTTCATTTCTTCCACGTAACGATCGTACTCGATATACGTCAAACCGTTTTCGTGATGCACCTCGGTGTCGGAAGGCAGACCGTTGACCTCCACCATACCTTCGCAATACTCGTCCACGCTGTAACCCGACAGGCCTTCGTAATCGGAAAACTTTTCTCTGAACATAAATACCGCGCATTTGCTGTTAGCCCACGAAGCCTCAAAACTGTCGTTGTCAAGGTCCGAAAAGCTGCGGTCGAGAGTGATGCTCATATCTTCGCTCGTGAAGACCTTCGAAGAGTTTTTAGAGCCGGAGAAAACAAATCTGCCGAGTCCGTATCCGACAAGAGCGCCGATCAAAACGGAGATTATCAGAATTACGAGCCCTTTCTTCGTTCCGCTCTTTCTGTTATCCGCCACTTCCGGGTTGGGGTTGCCGTCGAAACGGAAAGGATTCCCCGCGGCGGGATTGTAATAATTGTGTCCGGTCAGCGAAATATCCTCCGTTCCGGCAGGCAGAGGGTAAAAGTCGTTGCAGAAATTGCGGCTCACAGGCCCCGCTATCACGTACAGCCTCGCCGCGCGTTCGTCGATCTCAAAAGTCTTCTCTTCTCCGTTTTTCAGTTCTCCGATCTTGCGGCACATAACGTCGCCTATATCGAGTTCGCCCGCCGCGTCTTCCACGTACACCTTGACTTTTCCTGCGCACCCGGCGAATCTCTTATCTCTCCTTATCGTCAGATTTCTCATATTTCCCTCCCGTATCAGTTGTTGTTCTTTTTATTCTTATCGCACAGACCGCAGTCAGAACATCCGCAGGAGCAGCTCTTTCCCCTCTTTTTTCTCACGACCGCAAGAGCGACCGCTCCCGCGATAATAAGGATCACCGCGGCGGCGAGAATGATATCAGCAGTATTCATATCATATCACCGTCCCGATAAGATGTACAATAGACGTCACGACCCACGCTACGGCGCACTGCCATACGACGACCCCCGCCGCCCATTTAGCGCCCATCTCACGCCTTACCGACGCGATAGCCGCGACGCAGGGCGTGTAGAGGAGAGAGAAGACGAGCAGACAGACCGCGGACAGATGTCCGAACGCCGAGGCGACGCCGCCCGTAAAGAGCAGTTCCATAGTCGATACGACGCTCTCCTTGGCGATAAAGCCCGTGATGAGCGAGGTGCAGAGCCTCCAGTCTCCGAGACCGACCGGTCTCATGACAGGCGTTATGAAGCCGGATATCTTCGCAAGTATACTGTTTTGCGGATCATCGACCATATTGAATCTGATATCGAATCTCTGCAAGAACCAGATCACGACGGTCGCGATCAGAATTATCGAAAACGCCCTCTGCAGAAAGTCCTTCGCCTTTTCCCAAAGCAGGCGGATTACGTTCTTCACTCCGGGCAGGCGGTAGTTCGGCAGTTCCATGACGAAAGGCACCGCGTCCCCTTTGAAGACCGTGTTTTTAAGGAGCGCCGCGGCTCCGATACCGACGACGATACCGAGCACGTACAACCCGATCATAACGAGAGCCGCGTGCTTCGGGAAGAACGCCGCAGAAAGGAAGGCGTAAATCGGCACTTTCGCGGAGCATGACATGAACGGCGTCAGAAGGATCGTCATCTTGCGGTCGCGCTCGCTCGGAAGAGTCCTCGTCGCCATGACCGCGGGAACGGTGCATCCGAAGCCGATCAGCATCGGAACGATACTTCTGCCCGACAGCCCGAGCTTCCTGAGAAGTCTGTCCATGACGAACGCGACTCTCGCGATATATCCGCTGTCCTCAAGCAATGACAGGAAGAAAAACAGAGTTACGATTATCGGCAGGAAGCTGAGCACCGTGCCGACTCCCGTGAACAGCGCTTCGATTATCAGACTGTGGAGCACGTCGTTTACTCCCGCCGAAACGAGAGCGCGGTCGACGACTTCCGAGAGCGCCGTGATGCCGCTCTCGAGCAGGTTCTGGAAAAAGAGACCGACTACGTTGAAAGTGAGGAAAAACACAAGACCCATAATGATAATGAACATAGGGATCGCCGTATATTTTCCCGTGAGGATGCGGTCTATCTTCTCACTGCGAAGACGCTCGCGGCTCTCGCGAACCTTCGTCACAGTCTCGTCGCACACCCTCTCAATGAAAGTGAAGCGCATATCCGCGATGGCTGCCGCGCGGTCGAGTCCGCGCTCGCGCTCCATCTGAACTATTATGTGCTCTACCGCGTCGAGCTCGTTCCGATCCAGCTTCAGCTGTTCCGTCACAAGGCGGTCGCCCTCTATCAGCTTCGTCACGGCGAATCTGACCGGAAGTCCCGCCGCCAGGGCGTGATCCTTTATAAGATGCCCTATGCCGTGCAGACAGCGGTGAACGGGGCCGTTGCTCTCCTCGTCGCAGAAGTCCTGTCTGACCGGCCGCTCCTGGTACTTCGCAATATGTATAGCGTGGTCGACGAGTTCCCCTACTCCCTGATTCTTCGCCGCGGAGATCGCAACTACGGGAGTGCCGAGCATCTCCTCCATGCGGTTGATATCGATCGTCCCTCCGTTCGAGGTCACCTCGTCCATCATATTCAGCGCAACGACGGTGGGAACTCCCATTTCGAGAAGCTGCATCGTGAGATACAAGTTTCTCTCCACGTTAGTCGCGTCGACGATATTGATGATGCCGCGCGGCTTGTCCTCAAGGACAAAGTTTCTTGAGACTATCTCCTCGCTCGAATAAGGCGACATCGAGTAAATGCCGGGAAGGTCGGTCACCATTGTCTCGGGATGCCCCTTGATCCTGCCGTCCTTTCGGTCGACCGTGACCCCGGGGAAGTTTCCGACGTGCTGATTCGCACCCGTCAGCTGATTGAAAAGGGTCGTCTTTCCGCTGTTCTGGTTCCCGACCAGCGCGAAAGTCAGCGTCTCCCCCTCGGGAAGAGGCTCCTCCGTCTCCTTGTCGTGGAATATTCCGCCCTCTCCGAGTCCCGGGTGACGGTCGCGCTTTCTTCCGGAAGACTTGCCGGCACGCTCCGCAGCGCTGCCCTCCAAAGGCTCCGCCTCTATCTTCTCGGCGTCCGCGAGCCTCAGCGTCAGCTCGTATCCGCGCACCTTGAATTCGACGGGGTCTCCCATCGGCGCGAATTTAACGAGAGTGACGTCCACTCCCGGTATCAGCCCCATATCTAAAAAATGCTGTCTCAGAGCGCCGTCTCCGCCAACTTTTGTGACTCTTGCGCTCTTCCCTGCTTCAAGTTCGTTAAGCCGCATCTTAATTGCCCTTCAGTTCCTAAATACTCCATTTATTATACAATCATTTCTACAATATTGCAATAGGAAAAGCGGCGAAGTTGCCCTCGCCGCCTCAAAACTTTTTGTTATACTTCTTTTCTTCCTCTGCTCAACTCTTCGTTCAGTTCATTAATCTGCCTTGTGATCTCGGAGGTCTCTCCCTTCAACTTTGCATTAAGTTCCTTGGTTCTGACGTTCAGGTCTTTTTTCTTTTTTGCAAGCGTATCGCTGACCTGAACAAGCTCCTCTTCGAGTTTGCCGATCTGTTCCTGAAGAGCGCGTTTTTCCTTGCCCTTGAAAATACCGAGTGAGTCCCTCTTTGCTCCGAGCTCCTCGATCTTTTCCTCGATCTCCTTCACCCTTGCTCTCTCCGGAAGCTCCGCCTTCTCCTTCAGCGCCGCCTTTATCTCGGCGTCTATCGGCGCGGATACCTCGGAGAACTTCTTTGTCAGTTCTTCGATCCGGTTCTCGATTTCATCTCTTTCCTCCGGATGCTCCTCCCAGTACCTCTCTGCCCTCTCCTTCTGCTCCTTCTGCGCTTTGTTCTTCTGACTTATTCTTTCCTGCTCAAGCCTCGCTTTCGCCTTTTTATTGAGTTTCTTCATTTCGGCAGCCTTGCTTTCGCATTTGGTGATCAGCCTATTTCTCTCCGCTTTCGCGAAATCGGCCAAGCACTTGCTCTGGACGTATCTGTTTTCGTAACTGTTCGATCCGTCGAACCAATTCGTCCCGGTGTTGACCGTTCTGTATTCATATGCGACCGCGTTTATTGCGTTTTTGTGATAACTCGATATCGCGGTGTATCTTTTAATATTTTTTTCGTAATCGTTCGGAGCGAGTTTCACGGCGTATTCATATAGCGTAATACAGTTGTCGATGCGCTCAATATATCTATCGAACGCAAATTTTCCCGGATGTCCGTCGTTGTCTTTTTGATACTCGGGATTTATAACGTTCAGCCACGCTGAAGAAGCGGACGACACGACGCACGATGCGATCTCACTCACATATTTATCACCGTCTGCTTTGAATCCCTTCGGAGTTACATAAAAGAAATACTGAAGCACGGTCTTGGCCGCGCTGTCGGCGACGCTGATAAGAGAAGCGCAGTTCTCTTTGTCCGGTTTTTTCGCGAAAAGGTCGCCCTGAAGTTTAACGAACGCCGTACACATTGAAGTAAGCTCTGCGACGGCGGTATCGTTGATCACGCTCTTCATTTCGTCCGTAGCAAAGTTCAGCGCGGAGGTGAAACAAGTCACCGCCTCCTGTATACGGGGCTTTGCGAGAGTCGACTGCCATCCCGCCGCCCGCGCCTTTATTACCAGTGCCGCGGCGTTAT
>CADBTH010000119.1 GCA_902797495.1 uncultured Ruminococcus sp. | reverse complement strand
CAATTCAAATGATAGCGGGCAGCGACTCGACAAGTTCGTTTCTAAAACGGTTTGGGGGCTGCCCCTTTCCCTTATGTACAAGTTCATCCGCAAGAAGCGCATAAAGGTCAACGGCCGCCGCGCGGAGGAGCGTCAGATACTCTCCGAGGGCGACGTCGTAGAAATGTATATACCGGACGAGTTCTTCGAGAAGAAGTCGAGTGACTCGGAAACGGCGGAGCTCTCCCGCCTCACGCCGCGCCTCGATATCGTATACGAGGACGATAATATAGTCCTCCTGAACAAAGCCCCGGGAGTCCTCTCGCACAGAGGGGACGAGGGCGACCCGACGGTGTCGGGCGGCGCCGACCGCGAGACTCTTCTTTATCACCTTAAAGCGTATCTTTTCCAAAAAGGCGAGTGGGATCCCGCATCTGAGACTTCTTTCTCCCCGTCGCTGTGCAACAGGATCGACCGGAACACGGGCGGGATAGTTATCGCCGCGAAGAACGCAAAAGCTCTGAGGGACATGAACCTTATGATAAAGAACGGTGAGGTCAGAAAGAAATACCTCGCCGCCGTCCACGGAAGACCGAAGCCGGATCACGCCGTGCTGAAGGACTTCCTCTTCAAAAACCATAAGACGAACACGGTCAGAGTTACGAAGGAGCCCGTCCGCGGTTCGAAGGAGATCGTGACGGAGTACCGCGCGCTTTCCTACTGCAAGGAGCATGACCTCACCCTGATAGAAGTCACTCTCCACACGGGAAGAACGCACCAGATCAGGGCGCATATGGCGTCCGTCGGACACCCTCTCCTCGGAGAGGGAAAGTACGCCGAGAACCGCGCCGACCGCGCCCTCGGCTACAAATACCAGGCGCTCACGTCTTATAAAGTCGGCTTCGGCGACAGCGACGGCTCGCTCTCGTATCTTTCGGGGAAGGAGTTCGGAGTCGACGTGTCAAAGATACCGTATCTGTCGCTCTTTCCCGAGGTAAAATGAAAATCGTAATTTCGGAAGAATACGACGGGCTGACCGTAAAAGAGTACCTTTTCGGAGTACTCGGTTTTTCGGTCGCGTCGGTCAAAAGAGTAAAGTACCGCGAGGGAGGCATCGCGGTAAACGGAGAGGGCGTCACGGTGAGGCGTGTCCTTCATACCGGAGACGAGCTCGCACTCGCAGTAGAGGACACGGAGGACGACGAGAACGAGTATACCGTTCCCGTCGACATCCCGATCGACGTCGTATACGAGGACGACTTCGTGACCGTCGTCAACAAACCGCCGTTCATGCCCGCGCATCCCTCGCTCGGACACAAGGACGACACGGTCGCAAACGCGCTCGCCTACAGATACCGCGGTAAGCCCTACGTTTTTCGTCCCGTCAACCGCCTCGACCGCGACACGAGCGGACTTATGCTCGTCGCAAGGGACAAGGTGTCCGCGGGAAAACTGTACGGATCGATGAGACGGGGCGAGATCTCGAAAGCGTACCTCGCGCTCCTCGAAGGGAAGATCGAGCCGGAAGAGGGAAGGATCGTGACGTATATGTGCCGCGAGGGCGACAGTATAGTCAAGCGGCGCGTGTGCGAGGAGGGAGAAGCCGGCGCGAAGATCGCCGTTACCGACTACGGGACCGTCGGACTCTTCGGCGGACGGACTCTCGTCCGCGCAGTCCCCGTCACGGGGAGAACTCATCAGCTCAGAGTCCATTTTGCCTCCGTCGGTCACTCGATAACGGGCGACGGTATGTACGGCGAAGAGTGCGACCTCATCGACCGTCAGGCGCTCCACGCTTACCGCCTCTCGTTCCCCCATCCGTCGGACGGCGGGACGGTCTCTCTCGAGGCTCCTTTGCCGGAAGACGTCAAAAAACTGCTTTCATAACGTTCGCGGCGGGCATTTGCCCGCCGCGTTTTGTTATCTGTATCTCGGCTGGATCGGCGTTTTCTTGTCGAAAGCGGGATTGTAGCCGTAGAAATTCTTCGAATCCATATTCCTCTGAGCGATCGAGAGTGCGTCGCCGAAGCGCTGGAAGTGAGTCAGCTCGCGCTGGCGCAAGAATTTTATCGGCTCGCAGACGTCGGGGTCGTCGACGAGGCGAAGGATGTTGTCGTAGGTCACCCTCGCCTTCTGTTCCGCCGCAAGGTCCTCCGTGATGTCCGCTATGACGTCGCCCTTGACTCCGATATATTTCGCGTCGAAGGGAACTCCCGCCGCGGATACGGGGTATACGCCCGCGGTGTGATCGACGAAATACGTGTCGAATCCCGTTCTCTTTATCTCGTCCATCGTGAGGTTTCTCGTCAGCTGACTGACTATCGCGCAGATCATTTCGACGTGCGCGAGCTCCTCCGTGCCGATATCGGTCAGGATGCCGACGACCTCGTCGTAGGGCATCGAGTAACGCTGACTGAGATATCTCGTGGACGCGGCGAGCTCTCCGTCGGGGCCGCCGAGCTGAGATATGATTATCTGCGCGTATTTCGGATTCGGGTTCTTTATTTTTACAGGGTACTGAAGCTTTTTATCGTATAACCACATATCGGCCTCCTAATTCTCGCAGACGTTGGCTTCGTATTTCCACGGCCACGGGCCTTTTATCCACGTCCAATCTCCGTCGCCGGAAAAACCGTTCGACGTGAGCGGACCGAAGTTTTCTTCATACGTTGCCGCGGCTTCGCGGAGCTTTTCGTTCTGAGCGTTGAAATACGATATCGCGCGGCGGTCGGTCGGATGTCCGTCGAGATAGAGAGCCGTTTCATGTACCGAGAAGGCGAGCGCCTGTATCGTTTTCATAAGTTTGCACTTGCACGTTTTCATAAAGCTGCGCCTCCTTTTCCGCGACATGAGGAGCACTCAAAGGGGAAGTAGAGATCCGAGAAGATAGTTCCTCTCGAAAGCCCTTCCTCATCTCCGTATACGTTTGCAAAAGTCGATTCCGGCGCGTACACCATCGCCTGCGGGAACGAGTTCGGATCCCACGACGGGCGGGTGACGGCGGGGCTGAAATACGGCGCCGATCCTGCTTCAAGACGAGCGCGAAACGCGTCGTCGATGCGTTCGCGCCTCGTGCCGTACTGATTCGTTTGTTTCATGATCCTTTGTATTGACCTCCGGAAATTTAGTGTTGAGATCAGATCTCACTTATATGATATGCATTTTTTCCGGAAACGACAAAAACCGCGGCGCTGATGCGCCGCGGCGACGTTGTTAAAAAACTTTTACCGATCTGAATTCGGGGAAGTCCCTCGCCGATTTTACGGTGATGCGTATCTTCTTCGACACGAGTCCGTCCCAGAGGTCGCGGCAGATCGGGCAGATCTTTCTGTTGCCGACCGCCGTTCCGTTGTAAACGACGTATTCCTGGAGCTTTTCCGCTTTTTCGTCGTAGAAGTTCAGCTTGAAGCTCTCGATCCTCTGACCGTTCGCTATGTTCTCGCGAAGTTCTACGTATCTTATGACCTTCGGTTCGGGAAGCTCGATCTCGAATACCGCCTGAGAGTCGCTGATCCGCTCTACGAGTTTTACATCGCATCCTTCGGCGTAGTCGACAGCAAATTCTTTCTTGAGAAGGTCGCCGAGCTCCTTCAGCCTCTTCACGTCGCGCTCGTCGATAAGACCTCTTCTGTCCGGCGGGACGTTAAGATTAAGGCACGCGTTCGCGCCGACGCTGGTCAGGTAAATGTTGAATAACTTTTCGAGGGAATGAGGCTCTTCCTCCTCGTGCCAGAACCAGCCTTTTCTGATCGAAACGTCGATCTCGGCTCCTGCGAATACGAGTCCCTTCGAGTACATTATATTCGAGAGCTCGCCGATATCCGGGTCGCAGTTCTCCATTCCGGAGAGGTCGCCCGCGATAGGGGAGGGGCCTGTCTGAACGTCAGCGAACCAGCAGAGCTCCGACGGAACTACCGCCCACTCGGAGTGGCGCGCGGTCGCCGTCTCGTTCCCGCACCATCTGACGTCGGGGCCGTGATCGTTGAAGATCGTCGCGTTCGGCTGATATTTCCTTATCAGATCGAAATACTTCCTGAACTGATATGCCTGGCGCTTTCCGTTTTCTCCCTCTCCGCACGAGCCGTCGAACCAAACGTGAAAGACCTCTCCGTAGCCGGTGAGGAGCTCCGTGAGCTGATTTGCGTAGTATTCGTTGTATTCGTCGGTCCCGTAAAGGGGAGAGTGTCTGTCCCACGGTGAGAGGTAGAAGCCGAACTTGATCCCTCCGCGGCGGCACGCGTCGGAGAACTCCTTTACGAGATCCTTGCCGTAAGGGGAGTTCATTATATTATGGTCTGTGTACTTCGTATCCCAGAGGCAGAAGCCGTCGTGGTGCTTCGCGGTGATGACCGCTCCCTTCATGCCCGCGCTCTTTATCGCTTCGACCCACTGGTCGCAGTCGAGTTCCGTCGGATTGAATACCGCCGGGTCTTCGTTCCCGAGTCCCCATTCGAGACCTGTGAACGTGTTCGGGCTGATATGCACGAAGGCATAATAATTGAGATCGAACCAGTCGAGCTGACGTTTTGAGGGTTTGACGTTGCCGGCGGCTCTGATAAAATCCTTGAAATCGCTCATTTTAAGCTCCTTATATAATATGTAGAAAAAACACGCGCAGACGTATACTGCGTCAATTATACAAGACGGACGTCGGACTTGTCAACCGCTTTTCTCCCTTTTTCAAAAAAATCGGCAAAGTACTTGACAAGCGCGGATTAAAGTGTTATAATAACCGAGTAAAAAGAAGCAGAGCGTCCGCTCTCACCCTGCGTTTCTACCGACAGGGTCAATATTTCGGCTCTGAAGAGCCGGTTTATTGTGCGGATTCTGTGTTTCGCACAATTTTTATTTTTTCGGAGGTGCGCCATCAGCACTAAGAATCTTCTTATAAACGACGAGATCAAGGAAAAAGAAGTCCGGGTCTTCGACGAGAACAACAATCCCATGGGCATCATGGAATTCGAAAAGGCGAAGGAGTACGCGTACGATAAGGGATACGACATAGCGCTTATCGCTCCGCAGGCGACTCCCCCCGTCTGCCGCGTTATGGATTACGGCAAGTACTGCTACGAACGCGACAAGAAAGAAAAAGAGAATAAGAAGAAACAGCAGACGATCGAGGTCAAGGAAGTACAGCTTTCGTGCAGGATCGAACAGCACGATTTCGACACCAAAGTAAAGCGCGCGATCGATTTTCTCTCCAAGGGCAACAAGGTCAGGGTAGCTCTGCGCTTCAAAGGGCGCGAGATGGCTCATCAGGACAGAGGCCACGAGGTGATCGAGCGGTTTATCGAGGCGTGCGCGGAATACGGCACGGTCGACAAGAAGCCCGTACTCGAGGGGCGTCAGATCTCGCTGAATATCGCACCTATCAAAAAATAACGAACGCTTCGGCATATAAGCCGTAAAAATATTATCATTCGAAAGGACAAACACAATGGGAAAGATCAAGACACATAGAGCATCCGCTAAGAGATTTGCGGTAACGGCAAACGGAAAAGTCAAGACTTTTCACTCCGACCACCGTCACAATCTCGGTCAGAAGAATCAGAAGAGAAAGAGACAT
>CADBTH010000118.1 GCA_902797495.1 uncultured Ruminococcus sp. | reverse complement strand
ACGTTGCCGGCTTTGGTCAGGTATTTTCCGATCCTGCCGAGAGCGTCCTTCACTTCCGAGAGCACCGAGCTCATCTCGGCGTTGAACTTCTTTATCGCCTTGATAAGCGGGCGGCGCAGGCAGATGAGGCAGACGATCAGGGCTATGCCGACCGCGCCTATCGTCGCTCCGGCGACTATGAGAGAGGTCACGAGAGACTGCGGATACGCCGCGTTGTGGATAACGGACGGCACGAAGCAAAGCGCGAAAAGCACAAGGCTGACGAGCCCGATTATCACGGCGGTCCCGCGCTTCATCCTGCGGTCGAGCACCTTCGTAACTTCGCGGTCTCCGTCGCTCATTCTCTTTTTGAAAGGAGACAGATCGTAGAGATTCGGGACGTCGGATTCGACCATTTCCTGTTCTGACTTCTCGGTATTCTCGCGGACGTCGTCGATCTGGAACGGTGTCAGTCTGTCGACCTCGGAAGTATCCGCTTCGCTGACGACCTGAAGCGTGTCGACTCCCTTCTTTATTGAGCGGCGCGGCTGTTTCACCAGACGGTCGAAAGCCTCGAGCGACGACGCGTAGTCTGCCTTCCACTTCGTCCACTCGCTCTTCGGTCGGTCGCTGAAGAGGCCGTACTCCTTAACGTCCGCGAAGAGCTTCTCCTCGTCGAAATCGGGCATGAAAGGACAGTCGACCTTCTTTTCTGTGCAATAGATCGCGTCCGCCTCCGTGTCGGTGAACATACCGGGAAGCTCCTGCCTGATCTTGTCTATTTCCTTGTCGATCTCCTTGTAGGTCTCGGTCAGCTTCTTGTAGTAGACCGTAGCGATCTCGCAGAGCGGGCCCTCGTCGTTCTCACTGCTGAGACAGTAGAGCTTGCGGGGGAGGAGCGCTCCGTTCGGCACTTCGTTTTCCGCGAAGATCATAACCGCGTAAAGGAAGCGCAGATTGTCGTTGCGGTAATTCTTGTGGTTCTCGGGCAGAATGTCGAAAACCATGAAACGCATTTTATCAAAGTAAAGATTCCGTTCAACGAAATCAGAGTATTCAAATGATATGTGATTTTCCCAAGCTATGTTGGGATTCATGAAACTGTTCTCCGTCGTTCTCTCGGCGATACAGTAAACTTCGGTCGGCAGATGGATACCTATCGTTTTGATCTCGTTCTTTTCCGCCGAATGTCCCGTGATACGCCTTCTCAGTTCCTCCTTGTAAACGCCGGTCTTGCGGTTGAGCTCCTGCTCGAGACGGTCTACTGTCTCAACGAGGCTCTCGTATTTTTCTTTCAGCCCGGCGAATTCGTCGAACTCGAGCTCGTCGTACTCGAGGAGCGACAGCTCTCTCGTGAGCTCCGCCTCCTCGTCGCAAAGCTTTTTCAGCATAGCGCCCGCAAGCTCCGTCTCCTCCCGGGTCTTCCCGGAGTCGGACGCCTCGCGGAGGTAGTTCTCCTTGCTGTCTCTGCATACCGTTATCTGATTCAGAAGCCACTCGTGGATATCTGATTTTTTGAGTCCCCTCTTGTCCTGGTAGTTATAGAATCTGTCGGGCATGAAGCAGAGCCACGTCGCAAGGCGCTGGAGAGGCTCCGCCGCCGCTTTCTCATACGCGCTGACGCGCGCTTCGTAAAGCTCGTCGAAATATTTCTTCCACTCTTCTTTGAGCTGAGCGTCGGAAAGGGCGGCCGCTTCGTCGTCGCTGACGTCGGCGTCCGACTCGTCCGGGTCGTACGGATTGAGATTGCTCATCCGCTCCAGACTGCGGCGCCTCTTCTTCCGATCCTTGATCTCAGCCGTATCCACAACGTCGAAAGGATTGATCAGCTCGATCTTTTCGCTGTGCGGATTAATGATCACGGCTTTCCACAGCTCGCGTCGTCCAACAACGGAGGCGAGGTCCGGGACAGACTCTTTGAAAGTCTGTCCGGACACGTTCCATTCACAGAAAGCGATCTCCTTATTTTTGAGGAATGACTCGAAAAACAGGGAGTTTTCCTCTTTGATTGCATTCAGATGTTTTTTATCTGCAATAACAACTGTGAACATATTATCCTCCGCTTAATAATCAGGAATCTTTACTCTTCGCCCGTAGCGCTGTGGCGCATTATCTCGTCGAGCAGAAGTTCATAGTCTTCGGGTTCGGGTGAGGAACGGATAACGTCCTGGATCCTGCGGCTCACGATGTCGAGAACTTCGTTTTCATCCTCGTTTTCGGGAACCTTGAATACTCCGTTCGTATATTTCTTGTAGTTCTTCTTGAGGAGCGAGAACTCGTTGAGAAGACGGTTGCAAAGAACGAACTTGACGTCCTCGCCCTTCTCCCACGTCTCATATTCTTCGCGGAATACGTCGATAACGGCGTCGACCATCGCGGTCAGCTCGGAAATGAAGCGTGAAGAATTCGGGAGCGAGTAGTAGTATACGAGCGGGATCGCGAACAAGCTCGTCTCGTTCTCGACGAGGATGGTATTTTCGTCGTACTCGTACGTTCTCTTCGCTTCGATGATCTCGTCCTTCGTGGGATACTCTCTCTCGAACTTCGCGTTCGGAACGAGAGCTTTGAATTTGTTGAGCTCTTCTCCTTCGAGAAGCTCCGGCGTCTTGATCCACTCGTCGAATCTCAGCAAATTGTTGTTGCACTCTTCGATCTTTGCCGCGATCTTCTCGATCTGCTCCGCGGTCTTCGCTTTGCGGGGCTTGCCGTCGCAGATATCTATGAGGTTGAAGGAAGCCATATCCTTGAAGAATTCCGTACCCTCGTAGTTGCAGTTCTTCATGACGCTCATGATGCGCTTGCGCGACTTGATGTTCTCGTTGATATCCTCGACGACCTTCGCGTTGACGTAGAGGGAGTCGAGTATCTCATAGAATTCGTCGCAGAGCGTTCCGTTCGGAACTACGAGCTCTTCGTAACGGTCCTCGGAATTGTAGTACGTGTAGATCGACTTGCCGTGGACCTTATTGGAGAGGGACTTGTGCTGGATCGCGTCGTGAACGATACCGTAGATGAACGCCTTGTGGATGTTGTTGATTATCTTCTTCTGATAAGCGTCGTCAAGCTCGGGCATCACCTTGATGCTGTCCCAGCGCTTGTCGATGTGAGTCGACATCGCCGCGTTCTTCGT
>CADBTH010000117.1 GCA_902797495.1 uncultured Ruminococcus sp. | reverse complement strand
GGCGACGACGAGTCGTTCTCGGTACTGCCCGATCTCATCCTGCTCGACGGCGGCATGACTCACGTGAGAACGGTGAGGGAGGTCGCGGAAAGGCTCGGAGTCGACGTGCCGATCTACGGAATGGTCAAGGATCAGTTCCACAAGACGAGGGCGCTCGTGAGCGACGTCGAGGAGATCAGTATCGCAAGGGACGTCGGGCTCTTCAGGTTCATCTATAAGCTTCAGGAGGAGGTCCACCGCTTCACGATCTCGAAGATGAAGGCGGCGAAGCTGAAAACGATCAAGACGTCCGGATTCGAAAAAATCGACGGGATCGGCCCGAAGAAAGCGAAGATATTGCTCGCGGCTTCTGCCGACGTCGACGTGCCGACGGCGGGGGTCGCGGAGCTGTCGTCCATAAAAGGAATAAGTAAAAAAGACGCGGAAAACATCGTCCGCTACTATGACGGTCTGAAGAAGGAGAAAAAATGAGGATAATCACGGGAAGCGCGAGAGGGATCGCGCTCGAAACACTGCCCGGCGAGGAGACAAGACCTACCGCTGAGAGGGTCAAGGAGGCGCTCTTTTCAATGATCCAGTTCGATATCGAGGGAAGGCGCGTACTCGATCTGTTCGCGGGAAGCGGTCAGCTCGGACTCGAGGCGCTCAGCCGCGGCGCGTCGTCCGCGACGTTCATCGATTCGTCGAGAGACGCGGTCGATATCATTCTGAAAAACGCCGCGAAAACGAGGCTCAAGGACAGAGCGAGGATCGCGGTAATGGATTTTTCCGCGTACCTTAAAAACGGAAAATTCACGGAGCCGTACGATATAATTTTCCTCGACCCTCCGTACAACACTCCGTGCATGACCGACGCTCTGAGGCTGATACTCTCGTCCGGCGCACTGAGGGACGGCGGTACGGTCGTATGCGAGACCGATACCGAAGAAGCGGAGCGCAAAAAGAAGAAAAGAGAGGCTCGCGATGACGCGGCGGACGTGCTGAAGGACGTTTTCCGGGGCGACGCGGAGCTGATGGACTCTTTTACAGTTGTAAAAAGTACGAGATACGGGAGAAGCAGAGTGACTCTGCTGACCGTGAGACGGGAGGAGACGAAGCTATGAAGAAAAACGTTGCGGTTTTTTCCGGGACTTTCGATCCCGTGACCGTCGGACATATCGACGTGATAAAGAGGGCGTGCGCGCTCTTTGACGAGGTCCACGTTCTGGTCGCGCGCAATCCCGAGAAGAAGACTGCGTTCACCGAGGATGAGAGGCTTGAGATGCTGAAGGCGGCGGTGGAAGAAGAGGACCTTTCCGGAACGGTCGTCTGCGCAGTATCGGAAAGACCCGTTTTCGAATATTGCCGAAAGATCGGCGCGCGCATAATAGTCAAAGGTATCAGGAACGCGTCCGACTTCGACTACGAAAAGATACTCGCAAGACAGACGGAGTCGCTCTGCCCGGGTATCGAGACGGTGTCTCTTTTCGCCGATGAAAAGTACGCCTATATCAGCTCGACTTACGTCAGAGGATGTATCGCGTACGGCTTCCCGCTCGAGGGTTCCGTTCCTCCTGCGGCGATAGAGATCATCAATAAACTGAAAAAGTAAGATAATATCGGATCGGCGTCATCAGCGCCTCCGGCAATTTGCCGGAGGCGCTGTTTTTTTGTGAGAAAAAACGACTTCAAAAGACGGAAAAATTGTATATTTTGTGAGTTCGCGCGACGGTGTGTACAAGATATCGACGGCTTTCGGCAGCAGTTTTGCGAAAGTGGTGGGCTGAGATAGGGAAATGCCGAAAATATTTTTATTTTTTGTAAAAAAAGTTCATTAAAACTCTTGCAATTTCTTATGATATGTATTATAATATGTTCAACACCGATTTAACACCAAAAGTAAATCGAAGTGGTGCAAAGTGGTTTAAAAGTTTTTTCATGAGCTTTGAGGAAAGGAGGGACCGTACGGATGTCTGCAAGTGAATTCACCAATGAATTCGAACATACCATTGACTCGAAGTCGAGAATGTTTTTACCCGCTAAATACAGAGAGTTCGTAGGTTCCTCCGTCGTCCTCCGTATGTGGCCGGAAGGAAACCTCTACCTGATGACCGTCGACGGATGGGAAGAGTACAAGGAACGCGTTCTTGAAAAGCTCTCCGGTACGAAAAACAGAAACGTTCTGAGGCGTCTGTTCGGATGGGCGGCTGAAGTTCCGCTCGATTCTCAGGGAAGGATACTTATCCCGCCGAAGTTCATGGAGCACGCGGGACTCACCGACAAAGCGGTCATAGTCGGATGCGGCACGAAGGCTGAGATCTGGTCGCCCGACAGATGGAGCAAGCTCAACGAAAACTACGACGAAGAAGAAGTCATCGACGTACTTTCCGAAAACGATCTGTAACGATGGAATTCAAACACTACTCCGTAATGCTTCGCGAGTGTATGGCGGCGCTTGCCCCGGAACGGGGGGGTATATTCGTTGACTGCACCGCGGGCGGAGGAGGACATTCGCTCGAGATAGCAAAGAGACTTCCCGAGGGATCGAGACTGATCTGCCTCGACCGGGACGACGACGCGATAGCGGCGTGCACCGAAAGGCTCGCGCAGTACAAGGACAAGTGCACCGTAGTTAAATCGAATTTCTCCGATATCGCCCTCGCGCTCGACGAGCTCGGTATCGACAAAATAGACGGCGCGCTCTGGGATCTCGGAGTTTCGTCGCATCAGCTCGACGACGCGGAACGAGGTTTCTCCTATATGCACGACGCGCCCCTCGACATGAGGATGGACAAGTCCGGCGCGCTGTCCGCCAAGGACGTCGTGAACGGTTACTCCGAAAAGGAGCTGGCAAGGATAATCTCGGATTACGGAGAAGAGCGGTTCGCCTCGAAGATCGCGTACAACATAGCGAAGGCGAGAGAGCAGGGCGAGATCGAAACTACTCTTCAGCTCTCTGAAATCATAACCTCGTCCATACCGGTCTCTTCGAGAAAGAGGGAAGCGCAGCATCCCGCGAAGAGAACGTTCCAGGCGATAAGGATAGAAGTCAATGCGGAACTTTCCGTTATAAAGCCGTCGATAGAAGCGGCGATAGAGAGAATGGCTCCCGGAGGACGGGCGGCGATCATCACTTTCCACTCGGGAGAGGACAGGATAGTCAAACAGACGTTGGTGCATCTCGCGGATCCGTGCGAGTGCCCGAAGAGCTTTCCGGTCTGCGTGTGCGGCAAGCGGCCGCAGGTAAAGCTTCTCGGAAAGAAACCGACGCTTCCGTCGGATGAGGAACTGAAAGAGAATCCGCGCTCTCGAAGCGCAAAGCTGAGGGCAGCGGAGAAGATATAAAAAGAAAGGGGGATATAAAGATGACAGGAACTGCAAATCGCAGCATGGATCTGTGCGGAAAGCTCAGCGCGAGATTTGAAAACCGCGGTGTGAATAACCCGGGCGTCATCAGAAAAGTCTCCCTTGAAAAAGAAAGAGTCCGCGCGGAGCGAGAGAGAGAAGAGCGCGTGAGCGATGGTAAGGCCGGCGTCAGAAGGAATATCGAACCCGGTTTCACCTCCGCTAAAAAACGCCTCTCCGGCCGCGACTACAAAAGACACGCATACGAATCCTTCGACGCCGAAGAGCACGACTTCGTTCCGGACGGCGGAAAGTTCGGACTCGCTTTTGAAAAAGGCACGAGGATCAGACAGCGCGCGGCGATGTTCAATCCCGCGGCGTACGAGAGAAGGAATCCCGAAGCCGTAAAGCGCGAGAAAAAACAGAACGGTAATATAACTAAGGTAGAAAAGACTCCTTTCAAAGAGATACTGAAAGACAGATGGCGCGCGATGCTTCCTCACAGCTCCGACGTCAAGGCGGCGCCCGGTGAGAAGATCGTCAAGAAGAGCTCCGTTCCCAAAGGGATCGTAGCTTCCATCCTCCTCTGCACGGTGCTTCTGATGTTCGTCCTTTACACGTACGCTTCGTATACCGAGGCGGTCACCGAAGGGAAGAAACTTCAGAACGAAAAGGTCTCTCTTCTTCTCGAGAGAGACAAACTCCAGAATCTCCTTGAACTCCGCGACGACGTCAGAGATATCGAAGACTACGCGGTCAACACGCTCGGAATGGTAAAGAGCGACGTCGTAGAGACAAGATACGTCAAGATCGCGGGAGGCGAGAGAATAGAAGTGATCAGAGAGAACGAGCCTGAGGAAGGCGGCGGATTCTTCGCGGCGATCCTTTCGGTCATGGGAACGAACTGGGAGCGCATAATGGAGTACTTCGATTGATCATTCGGTAAAACTATAAAAGCGGTGACGTTTTTTCACCGCTTTTTGCTCTTAGTTAAGATATTTTAGCGACGGGGCAACATATAATTACACAGTAGGAACAAAGGAGCTGTTTTATGGAAAATAAAAACTTCAGAGTAGACAGGACGACCCATAAAAAAGCGTACTTTGTTCTTTTCTTTTTTATACTTATGGCGGGCATTCTTTTCGCGGCGCTCTTCAAAATGCAGATCGTCGACTATGAAGAATACCAGAAGACCGTCGTCGATCAGATGACGACGGAGGTACAGGTCAACCCCGAGCGAGGAGACATTTATTCGACAAACCGCGACGTGCTCGCGACCAACATCACGAAGTATCTGCTCTTCATCTCACCTCAGGACATCATCAACGCGATGGCGGAGCCCGAGGAGCACAAGGTGGACGCGGTATTCACGTGGGACAACTTCGACGGCTACCGCGAGAGCGGACTGAAGATGGATGAGCTGATCGCGAAATTCCTCTCGGGACTCATCGACGAGGTCGAGTACGACGACGTTATGGAGAAGTCCGCGAAAGAGGGAAGACGGTACGAGGTCATCGCGAAGCTCGTCGACGAGGAGACCGCGGACAAGATAAGAGATTTTATCGACGAGTACAACTTAAAAACTCAGATATACCTCAGGGCGACCCCGGTAAGATACTATCCCTACAACACGCTCGCGTCCCACGTCCTCGGATTTACGGACGCGGACGGCAAGGGCATTTACGGGCTCGAGTCCTACTACAACAATATCATGGAGGGCAAGAGCGGCAGATATATCACCGCACAGGACGCTCGCCACAACGATATGCCTTTTGAGTACGAGACGTACGTAGAAGCTGAGAACGGTTACAACATCGTGACGACTCTCGACCCGTACATACAACTCGTTCTCGAGAATCAGCTCGAGATCGCCTACAACGACCACGCCGCGGCGAACAGAGTCTGCGGAATTGTTATGGACGTCAATACGGGAGGCATCCTCGCCATGGCGACGGGACCCGATTTCGACCTCAACGATCCGCGCGAGCTCGACGAGGCTTCGAAGGCCGTGCTCTCGACCTACACCGAAGGCACGGACGAATACGCCGAAAAGCGCCTCGAACTTCTCTACGGGATGTGGAAGAACAAGGCGGTAACGGAGACTTACGAGCCCGGTTCGACGTTTAAGATAATCACGACGGCGATGGCGCTTGAGGAAAAGGTCGTCACCCCGAACGATTACTTCACCTGCACCGGTTCGCTCGAGGTCGAAGGATACGACAAGCCGATCCACTGCCACAAGCACGAAGGACACGGAACGGTGACCTTCCGCGTGGGACTTCAGCAGTCCTGCAACCCGACCCTTATGCAGGTCGGTATGAGGATCGGAAGAGAGAGATTCTATAACTACTTCAAACAGTTCGGATACGGAGCCGTGACCGGGATAGACCTTCCGGGCGAGGCGGCGACGTATTACCACAAATATGAGAACTTCGGTATCCCCTCCCTCGCGGTCTACTCCTTCGGTCAGACGTTCAAAACGACCGCGATACAGCAGATCACGGCGATATCTTCCGTTGCGAACGGCGGATATCTCGTAACTCCTCATCTTCTCAAGGAGATCGTCGACGACAACGGAAACGTCATAGAAACGTACGAGACCGACGTAAAGAGGCAGGTCGTGAGCTCCGAGGTGTGCCGCACGATAACGGACATCCTCGAAGAGGGCGTTTCGGGTGACGGCGGCGCGAGAAACGCTTACACCAAGGGATACAAGGTAGCCGCTAAAACGGGTACCTCCGAGAAGAAGGACAAGAAGGACGCGAACGGCGAATACACGCTCAACGTCGGCTCGTGCGTTGCGTACGCGCCGGCGGACGACCCGCAGATCGCGGTCATATTCATAGTCGACGAGCCGATGAACGGTCTCACTTTCGGCAGCGTCGTCGCGGCGCCTTACGTTTCGAATATCATGTCGACGGTGCTCCCGTACCTCGGCTACGAGCCCTCGTACACGCAGGAAGAGATCATGAGCGCCGAGGTAGTGCTTTCGAACTACGTCGGAGCGACCGTGGAAACGGCGAAGGCGGAGCTCGACTGGAGAGGCATCCACTATCAGATAGTGGGCGACGGAGAAACGATCACATCCCAGAATCCTCCGTCCGGCTCATCGTTCGCAAAGGAAGCGGGCATGGTATATCTGTACACCGGCGGACAGAGCGACACGGCTGACATCACTGTGCCGGATCTCGTCGGAAAGACGTCAGAGGCGGCGAACAGGATCGTTATAAATCTCGGACTCAACATCAGCGTTTCAGGCGCGTCCAACGGCTCGACGGCGACTGTCAAGTCGCAGTCTCCCGCGGCGGGAACGCTCGTTTCGCGCGGCACGCTCGTCACGGTCGAGATGATGCACGAGATAACGTCTGACGACTGACGGAAAAATACACGACGGCAAAAGTGACGGAAGAAGAAAGCATCAGTTGTTTTGCGAGGTGCGTATGCTTCTTTCAAAGCTGCTCGAAGGATGCGGCGTGACAGGCGGATTTGCCGACGGTGAAATAAAAGACGTCGTTTCGGACTCGAGAAAAGTTACTCCCGGCGCGCTCTTCATAGCCCGCAGGGGAGAGAGATCGGACGGCGCGGACTATATTGACGACGCGATAGCGAGGGGAGCGGCGGCGGTCGTCGCAAGAGATTCTTTTCGCCGCGGAAAAGTCATCGCGGTATCTGACCCCGAACTCGCTGAAGCCGTCGTCTACTCACACTTCTTCGGCGACCCGGCAAGGGATATGAGGATCGTCGCGGTGACCGGAACGAACGGAAAGACTTCGACTGTCTCGGCGATCGCGCACGTTCTGCGCTCGAGCGGAGTAAAGTGCGGCGCGATAGGGACCGCGGAACTGTCGGCGGACGGGGAAGCGCTCGACCGCGACTTGATCATGACTCCCGAAAAATCGTCCATGACGACTCCCGACACCGAGTACCTTTACCGCATACTCTCCGTGATTAGAGCGCGCGGATGCGATACCGTCGTAATGGAGGCGTCGTCTCACGCGCTTTCGAGAAAAAGGCTGTCCGCTATGAGGATCGGCGTGGGGGCGTTCACCAATCTGACCCCCGAGCATCTCGACTGTCACGGAACTATGGAAGAGTATTTCGAGGCGAAGCGAACGCTCGCCGATATATCCGACCGCATCGTCACGAATTTCGACGACGAATACGGAAGAAGAATATTTTACAATTGCAAAAATTCTCTCGGAGTCAGCGCAGACGAATCTCTCGACTGCGCGGAACGGCGCCGTATGTTCGCGCTCGCCGAAAACGCGCGCTTCGACGCAGGCTCGGTCGGATACGACTGCGTACTCGACGGCGGCACGGTGCGTATCGAGTCTCCCGTGTGCGGCAGATTCGCGCTGTACAATACGCTGACGGCGGCTGCGGTCTCCTTTCTGCTCGGTATCGGGCGGAAGAAGATATCCGACGCGCTCGCAACTTTTCGCGGAGCGCCGGGAAGAATGGAGAGAGTGTTCGGCAAAGACGGAGCGCCGACGGCGTTCATCGATTACGCGCACACACCCGACGCGCTCGGGAAGGCGCTGAGGAACGTAAAGGAAAACCTATCCGGAAGGCTGATACTCGTCTTCGGCTGCGGCGGCGACCGCGACAGAACGAAGAGAGCGCCGATGGGGGAGATCGCCTGCAGACTCGCCGACTATACGGTAGTTACAAACGACAATCCGCGGAGCGAGGACCCCGACGGCATAATCCGGGATATCGTATCCGGATTTTACAGACATAACTTTGAAACGGTTCCCGACAGAAGGGAAGCGATAATCCGCGCGGTCGCGCTATCAAATGCGGAAGACACGGTGATCTGCTGCGGAAAAGGACATGAAAAATATATTATAGACAAGTGTGGAAAACATTATTTCGACGAGAAACAGATCCTCTTGGAAGCTCTTGAGGAAAAATACAGGACGGTAGGAAAAAATGAAGGCTGAACTCAAAATCAAAACTCTCACACCGGATGAGATAGCCGCCGCAGTAGGCGGAACGCTTTACCGCTACGGACGCGGCGGCGCTGACGTGACGAACGTCGTTTACGATTCGAGAGACGTATCGGAAGGAAGTCTGTTTTGCGCCATCAAAGGCGAGAGATCGGACGGGCACGATTATATAAAGGACTGCGTGGCGATGGGAGCCGCCGCGGTTTTTGCGGAGAGGATACCCGACGGGGCGGAGTCTTTCGGCGACTGGTCGCTCATCCTCGTCGACAGTACGGTCGACGCGCTCGGAGAGCTCGCGCGATACTACAGACAGTTCTGCGATGCAAGGTTCGTCGGAGTCACGGGAAGCGTCGGCAAGACGACGACTAAGGATTTCATAGCGTCGGTCCTCGGCGCGTCCTTCATCACGATGAAGACTCAGGGAAATCACAACAACGAGATCGGTCTGCCCATGACGCTGCTCGATATCGCGCCGGAATGCAGGTTCGCAGTCCTCGAGATGGGGATGTCGGCGCTCGGCGAGATCTCTTATATGACGAAGATCGCAAAGCCCGACGCCGCGGTCATTACTAACATCGGCACGTCTCACATGGCGTCTCTCGGAAGCCGCGAGAACATCTGCCTTGCCAAGATGGAGATCGCGGAGGGAATGAGCTCCGACGGAATACTTATAATCAACGGCGACGAACCGCTTCTGACGGAGTACCGCGGGACGGTCGCGCCGAAGAAGATGAGCATCGGCATCTATAACAAAAACGCGGATTATAAAGCCGTCAACATCAGAAACGGCGAATCTTCGGTCGTATTCGATATCCTTTACGACGGCAAGGCGGCGGTAAACGTAGAGATACCGGTCCTCGGACGTCACAACGTATACAACGCGCTCTTCGCCTGGGCGATAGGCACTCTCTTCGGGATGAGCGAGCACGAAATAAGATGCGGTCTTCTCAGCTTCGAGGGAAGCGACATGAGACAGAAGATATACGAGCTCGGCAACTTTACGGTCATTGAGGACTGCTACAACGCGGCTCCCGAATCGATGAGAGCGGCGCTCGAAGTCCTCGTATCGAAAGCCGCGTCATGCGGCGGCAAGCCCTGCGCTCTGCTCGGGGATATGCTCGAGCTCGGAGACAACTCGAGGCTGATGCACGATCAGCTCGGACAGTTCGCGGCGCAGGTCAAGGTCGAACGCCTTTACTGCTACGGAGAAATGGCGGAGACTATAGCCGAAGCGGCGATCAAAAAAGGTATCAGGGCGGAAAACGTTTTCGTTGTCCGCGACACGTCGTCACCGCGCAGAATGGCGGAGATGATTGCACGCTCCATCGGAGACGGAGACGTTCTGCTCGTCAAGGCGAGCCGGGGCGTCGCCGCCGAGAAGGTACTTGAAGAACTGAAAAAAATGATCTGACACGGTCGAACGATATAAATACGTATCCGGAAAGGGAAAAACAATGAATCTTCTGACGTTGTCCGCGGTATGCGCGGTCGCTACTTTCGTTATAACGTTTTTGATACTCAGAAAGCTGATACCCGTTCTGAAGAGCAAAAAGATGGGTCAGCCGATCCTCGAGATCGGACCGAGATGGCACAAGAACAAAGAGGGAACGCCTACGATGGGAGGCGCGTCCTTCATAGCGGCGTCCGTTGCCGTAGGCGTATTCGCCTGCGTTTACCTCGGTATAAAAGGCGGGATAAAGACCGTCGCTCCTCTGATCCTGACTCTGACGTACGGCGTCATTTGCGGACTTACCGGAATGATAGACGACATGGCGAAGCTCAGAAAGCGTCAGAACGAGGGCCTCAAGGCGTGGCAGAAACTGGCGCTTCAGATCATATGCGCCGCTCTCTACGTCGCGGGTCTCGCTCTCTTCTGCGGTCACACGACGGAGGTCTATATTCCTTTCGCGGGTAAGACCGTCGACTTCGGGATCTGGTATTATATCCTTGCCGTGATCCTTCTTGCCGGAGTTGACAACAGCGTCAACCTCAACGACGGTATCGACGGGCTCTGCAGCAGCATCACGCTCGTCGTCGGCATATTCTTCTGCGCCGCCGCCCTCTTCTCGTCCCGCGCGGAAAACCCGTCTCTCGCGGTCATGGCGTCTCTAATCATCGGCTCCGCGGCAGGTTTCCTCATGTACAATTTCTACCCGGCGAGAGTGTTTATGGGAGACACGGGAAGCCTTTATTTCGGAGCGGTCGTCTGCGGATGCGCGTTCATACTCGGCAATCCGCTCATCATCGTAATCGCCGGACTCGTTTACATACTCGAGACGGTATCCGTCATCCTTCAGGTGGCGTACTTCAAGCTGACCCACGGAAAGAGGCTCTTCAAAATGGCGCCTATCCACCATCACTTTGAGAAGTGCGGATTCAGCGAGATCAAAATAGTCGTTCTGTTCACCCTTACGACCGCCGCGCTCTGCGCCGCGGCGTGGTTCGGACTTTGACGGCTGAGTTATCATATCACGAAAAAACAAGGAGGAGGCTATGAGCGCCGACAGAAACAAGAATACGTCCGGCACGGCTCGGCAGAGCGCGCGCAACGGCGGCAGAGCCTCCGTTAACAGGAGGCGCGGACAGAATCTTTCTGCGTCGAGGAATATCCGTTCCGATCCGGACGGTAAAAGCCGCCGCGAAGGCGAAAGAATACCCGTTGCGACTCCCGCCGCGCCGACCAGGCGCGAGAGCAGGGAGATAAAACGCGCCGAAAAGGAAGCGAAGTGGAGCGAGGGTATCGAGCGCGTCAGATCGGGACACGACTGGATATTCTTCATAATAGTTATGGTGCTGATAAGCATCGGCACGGTCATGGTCTACAGTGCGAGCTATCCTTCCGCGATCGCGGAGGGGCACAGCGGATTTTACTACGTAGGCCGTCAGATATTCTGGATAGCGATAGGGGTCGTCGCGATGTTCCTCATGTCCTATACCCCCGCGGTATGGGTGAAAAAAGCGGCGCCCGTAATATATATCTTTACTCTGATCTTACTCGCCGCCGTTCCGGTGATCGGTAAGAGCGTCAACGGCGCAAAGAGGTGGATACAGATAACGAGCCAGGTCAGGATACAACCGTCGGAGATCGCAAAGCTCGCCGTCGTCGTTATCCTGGCGTGGTACGTCGGAAACAATAAGCACAAGTTTCAGAACGCGGAGTCGCGCCGCGACAGGTTCATTCACGGAGTCTTCAAGCCGAGTCTGTTCATCTTCCTGCTCGCGGGAATGGTGCTCATCGAAAAGCACCTTTCGGGAACGGTCATAATCGTCGCCATAGGCGTTATCGTCATGTTCCTCGCGGGAGCCGACTGGAAGCTGATGATCCCGTACTACCTCGGTATAGGCGGTGCGGCGTCCGCGGCGTATCTGATACTGAACCCGTACGCGCTCAGGAGAATACTTACTTACACCAACGAAAACGCCGATATACTCGATGAGAAGTGGCAGACGTATCAGGGAACGCTCGCCATCGGTTCTGGCGGTTTCTTAGGCCTCGGCCTCGGACAGTCGAGACAGAAATTCAGCTACGTCTCTGAGGCGCAGAACGACTTTATCTTCACCATCTGGTGTGAGGAGATGGGCTTCGTCGGAGCGATCATAATCATCGCGCTCTTTGTCGCACTCGTTTTCCGCGGCTACAGGATCGCGCTCAGATCCCCCGACGTCTTCTCGTCGCTGATCGTCTTCGGGATCGTCACGCAGGTCGGTCTGCAGGCGTTCCTCAATCTGATGGTCGTCACCGACGTCATTCCCAACACGGGCATATCGCTGCCGTTCCTCTCATACGGAGGCAGTTCGCTCGTTATGATGATGGCTGAAATGGGCATCGTACTGTCTATCTCGAGACAGTCGTATCAAAAAATACAGTGATCGGAGATAATAACAATGAGAGTTCTGATGACCGGAGGAGGAACGGGAGGTCACGTAAATCCCGCCCTCGCTATCGCGGGCACTATTAAGGCGAATATCCCCGATGCGGTGATAGAATACGTCGGCACCTCGAAAGGTATCGAAAACCGCCTCGTGGCGCGCGCGGGATACAAGATGCACCACGTCGAGATCAGGGGGATCAAGCGCAGTCTCTCCCTTTCGAATCTGAAGACGCTGCACTACGTTCTGACCGCACCCGGGAAGGCGAAGAAACTGATAAAAGAGTTCAGACCCGATATCGTCATCGGCACAGGCGGATACGTCTGCTGGCCGGTGGTAAAAGCCGCGGCGAAAATGGGGATACCAACGGCTCTGCACGAATCGAACGCCGTGCCCGGCGTCGCCGTGAAAGCGCTCGCTTCCCAAGTTGACAGAATATATATCAATTTTGAAAAGACGGCGGAGTTCTTGCCGGACAAGTCGAAGGTGATACACGTCGGAAATCCTCTGATGTCCGAATTCGCCGCGATCGGCAAGGACGAAGCGAGGATCAGACTCGGAGTTCCGGAGGAGTGCAGATATATCCTTCTCTCCTACGGCGGAAGCCTCGGCGCGGAGATGATAAACGAAGCCATGCTTTCATTCATGAAAAACGTCGTCTCCTCTCATCCGGAGATATATCACATACACGCGACGGGATCGTCCTCTTACGATAAGATCAGAAAAGAGTTCGAAGAGGCGGGACTCGACAAGTGCGTAAACATAGACCTCAGAGAATACATATACGATATGCCGCTCATGATGGCGTCCGCGGACGTCGTCGTGTGCAGGGCTGGAGCGATGACCGTTTCCGAGATCTCACGTTCGGGGAAATGCGCGGTATTTATCCCGTCGCCGAACGTCACGAACAATCACCAGTATAAGAACGCGAAAGTTCTCGCGGACGACGGCGCGGCGCTTCTGTTCGAGGAGCCGTCCCTCGACGCGGACTTCGAGCGGCGTCTGCTCGGTCTGCTCTCAACAGACGGCGACGACGAGCGCGCGTCGATGGAGGAGAGAGTCGTGAGATTCGCCGTCCCCGACGCAAACAAAAGGATATTCGACGACGTCGTAAAGCTGACGTCGGCAAAATAAAATGACCGAATAAACGAAAGGAGACGCTTTATGCCGGACAACAGAATAAACGCGAAGTCGCGCACTCAGCCCGGCACGAAGCGAAGAGCCGGAGGCAGAGTACCGGACTATTCGAGGGGAAACAGGAGCTGGAACACCGAGGGATATAAGGACAGCGTGCGGACGACTCACACCGACACGAAGGTCATGAAAAGCCCTTCCGACACGCGTGAGAGAGGCAGCTATTACTACGACAACACGGTCACCGCGCAGAAGGAAAGGCGCAGAAAGAATTTCGATATAAGGCGCGAGATGTGGCTCGACACCGTGCGCAAGAGCAGAAGACGGCACAGAGCTGCGAGAAAGTTTCTTTCATTTATTATAATATCCGTCGCGGTAATAGCACTGATGTCGCTGTCTTACAAATTCTTTTTCGTCGTTTCGGCGGTGAATGTCGACGGCGCGAAGAGCTACACTCCCGAGGAAATCGTCAGGGCCGCGGGGCTCGATACTCCGAAGAATCTGTTTTCGTTCAGCTCGCGCGTCGCGGGAGACTCGATAAGATTCTACTGTCCGAAGATATCGAAGACGGACTTCGACAGAACGATCCCGAACAAAGTGAATATTGCGGTCGAAGAGGAGTCGCCGACGTATTATGCCGAGATATACGGCGACGTTTACGGTATTTCCGACAGTCTCAGGGTAGTCGAAAAACTGACTCCCGAAGAGTGCGAGGGACTTATCAGGCTGAAGCTGCAGACGGTCGAATACGCGGTATCCGGCGGAAAGATAGAACTGGCGTCCGCGAGAGCGCAGAGGTTTCTCGAGGATCTCTCCGCGATGCTCAGCGCGTCCGCGCTCAAAGGGAAGCTGACGCAGATAGATCTGCGCAACGACTTCGACGTGGTCATGGTCGCCGAGAACAAGTACAAGCTGATCTTCGGAACGCAGGACGAATTCGATATCAAGATCAGACTTGCGGTCGCAATGCTTGAGGACGATATCTTCAAAGGAGGAAGCAAGGCGATAATCAACCTCGAGGATACGTCGAAAACGAGCGTGATAATCGACAATCAGCTCGAATTCGACTGATATTTTACAAATGAATAAAAACGCAGATGTTCGGCACGGGCTAAAAAGGCATCTGTAAAAATAACAATTATACGAAATATTTGTTAAATATTTTACTGTAATTACCAAAAACGGCGCTTTTTTTCTCAAAAAACTCAAAAAAGTTCGTAAAATCTATTGCAAATGCAAGCAAAACAGTATATGATTATATTGTATAATTTTATTTAACAATTTTTATGGAAATCGAAAAATAAGGAATCATACATACGGAGGTTACAAAAATGCCATTTGAACTTGATGACACTGTTTCCAGCGGAGTCAATATAAAAGTCATCGGAGTCGGCGGCGGCGGAAACAACGCTGTCAACCACATGATCGCTTCAAACGTCAGAGGCGTTGAGTTCATCGTCATCAACACAGACAGAATGCCCCTCTCCCATTCTAACGCCACGAACAAGATCCAGATCGGCGAAAAGATCACGAAGGGTCACGGCGCAGGCGCAAACCCCGATATCGGAGCTATGAGCGCGGAGGAGAGCGAGGATGAGATCAAGTCCGCTATCGAAGGCGCGGACATGGTCTTCATCACGGCAGGCATGGGCGGCGGAACCGGAACGGGAGCTGCTCCCATCGTCGCAAAGATCGCTCACGACATGAATATCCTCACGGTTGGCATCGTTACGAAGCCTTTCGCTTTCGAGGGAAAGAGAAGAATGTCTCAGGCTGAGAGCGGTATCGCCGAGCTCAGACAGTACGTAGACTCCCTCGTCATCATCCCCAACGAGAGACTGAAGCAGGTCTCCGAGAGACCGATCACCATGATCAACGCGTTCGAGATCGCCGACGACGTGCTCAAGCACGGCGTACAGAGCATCTCCGAGCTTATCAACATCCCCGGATACATCAACCTCGACTTTGCAGACGTCACCGCAGTCATGAAGGACGCGGGATACGCTCACATGGGCATCGGATCCGCTAACGGCAAGGACAAGGCGGAGCTCGCAGCGAAAGCCGCTATCTCCAGTCCCCTTATCGAGACTTCGATCTCCGGCGCGAAGGGCGTTCTCATCAGCATCACGGCTTCCCCCGACATCGGTATCGACGAGATCGACCTGGCTTCCAATATGATCGCTTCCGAAGCGCATGAAGAAGCGAACGTCATCTGGGGCGTCGCGTTCGACCCGACTCTCGAGGATCAGATGGATATCACCATCATCGCAACGGGATTCGAGAACAAGGCTGAAGAGGCTGCTCAGGCTCGCGAGAGAGAAAAGAAGAGCGCGGCTGACCTCAAGGCTCCCGCAAGAACCAAAGCTCCCGCCGACGAAGACGACGAGGACGACACAGATCCCGAAGACGCTGATTTCGAGGAACTCATGGGAATGCTGAAGAGAGACCGCGATCAGGCGCCGGAAGAGACTGAAGAAGCTCCCGAACCGATCGACAACGGTTACGGCTCGACCTACGGCGGAAACAATCCTTACGGAAACGGCGGCAACAACCCGTACGGCAACTTCGGTTACGGCAACGGCGGAAACACCGATTTCGGAAGAAGATATTGATCGGTAACGATAACAGTCAGGGCGTCGGATAACACCGGCGCCCTTTTGCAGTAATTGTTGATTTTTTTTAAATCTTTATATCAACGTATTGACAAAGGCGGACAAAATAAATATAATTAAAATAGAAAAATCCTCGGAAAAACCAGGGGGAAAGGTCATGAAAAAATTATTAGCAGCCGTATTATGCCTCGTTATGCTCCTTACGGCAATTCCTTTTGCAGCTCTCGCTTTCGAACCGGATCCGACCAACTCGAGAGAAGAGCAGCTCACGGATTATTTCGGCAATGAAGTCAACGGTGTAAAAGAGTTCTATTTCACCTATATCTTCAGCAACAACGCAACGAAGCCGAAGGATCCCGCAACTAACTATTCCTATCTGATAATCGGAATCAACCCCGAATTCAGAGCGAATTATGCGGATCAGATAACCGGAGTTATACCGGATACCGGAGACACGAGAACCATCCCGTGGAACGACACGTCCAGAACTCTTCAGAGACTTGTCACCAAGACCGGCGCGACGGGTACTAAGAAGCTCTCCACGAACAACTATCAGAGACTTCAGGAAGTCCGCATCGAGGAGGGTATCACGTCCCTTCCCGCAAACGCGTTCGTCCTTTCTCCGAAGCTTACCAAAGTAGAGTGTGAGACAACGACTCTCACGGCTATCCCGGAGAACTGCTTCAAGGGAACGGCTCTCGCTGAGATCAATATCCCCGAGACCGTCGAGTCGATCGGCGACAAGGCGTTCATGGGAACTGCTCTCACGTCGGTAGTTCTTCCCGAAGGACTCAAGACGATCGGTCTTCAGGCTTTCGAAGGAACGTCCTCTCTTACTTCGATCAATCTTCCCGCAGGACTTGAATCTGTCGGGAAATACGCTTTCAGATATTCCCACGTTGAAAGCCTCGACATCCCCGGCTCTCTCGGCGCGGTTGAGGACAGCACGTTCGAGTGCATGCCTTACCTCGAGACCGTGACGATCGGCGACGGCATCACGTCTATCGGCGAATACGCGTTTACGAACGACACGTCGCTCGTATCCGCAACTCTTCCCGCAGGACTTGCTTCCATCGGAGCAAACGCGTTCAGAAGATGCACGGCGCTCACCGCCATCGATATCCCCGCGTCCGTTTCCGAGATCGGAATGAACGCATTCAAGTACTGCAAATCCATCGGATCCGCGGTCGTTCCCGAAGGCATCACGACTATCAAAGAAGGCGCGTTCTACGGTTGTGAGAGCATCACGTCGATCACACTTCCTTCTACAGTTACAAAGATCGAAAAGGAAGCGTTCTATGACTGCGCGTCTCTTCCGACTATCGCGATCCCTGCGTCCGTTTCCCAGATCTCGGCGCGCGCGTTCGGCAACTGCAAGTCGCTTACGACGATCGCTCTTCCCGCAGGTCTTGCGACGATCAACAACTATATGTTCTACGGATGCTCCGCTCTTACTTCCGTGACAATTCCGGAGAGCGTTAAATCTATCGGTAAGGGCGCGTTCTACGGATGCTCGGCGCTCACTTCGCTCGCGCTTCCGTCCGCTCTCGAGACGATCGGTTCCGACTGCTTCTACGAGTGCGAAACTCTCGCGTCGATCAACCTTCCCGATACGCTAAAGAATATCGGCAAGTACGCGTTCTGCCGCTGCTATGCGCTCACTTCCATCAACATTCCCTCCGCGGATACGATCATCGGAAGATACGCATACGCTTACTACTACTCCAGCGACGCAGAAGGATTCGGTTCTTTCAGTATAGCTCCCTTCACGATCTACGGAGCTGCAGGTTCTGCCGCTCAGCAATACGCGGAAGACCTCGATCTCGATTTCGTAGGCAACTGATAACAATTTTCAATCAAATACAAAATGCGGCTTAGTGCCGCATTTTTGTTGTAAAAATCTAAACGGGACGGACCGTGAGTCCGAACGGTTTCTTTATATGATCAAAAGATTCATATCTTATTATAAGCCGCACAAAAAAATGTTCTTCGCCGATCTCGGCGCGGCTCTCCTCCTCGCTCTGTGCGATCTCGTTTATCCGATGATAACGAGAAAGATGGTCAATGAATTTATACCCGGAAAGCTTGTAGGTATGCTTCTGATCTGGGCGGGTATCATGCTCGCGATCTACGTTGTGAAGCTCGCTCTGAACTACTTCGTCACCTACTACGGTCACCTCGTCGGAGTCGGTATGCAGGCGGATATGAGGCGCGACGTCTTCGCGCATCTTCAGACCCTTCCGATGAAGTACTTCGACGACTCCAAGACGGGAACGCTGATGTCGAGGATAGTCAACGACCTGATGGAAGTCTCGGAGCTGGCGCACCACGGCCCGGAGGATCTTTTCCTTTCGATAATAATGCTCGCGGGCTCGTTCGCCGTCATGGCGAGCATTTACCTCCCGCTGACTCTCATACTCTTCGCCGGGATTCCGGTAATGGTCGTCTTCTCTTCAAAAAAGAGGCTGAAGATGAACCGTGCGTTCACCGAGACGAGAAAGAGCATCGCGCAGATAAACGCGAACCTCGAAAACAGTATCTCGGGGATCAGAGTTTCGAAGGCGTATACGAACGAAGACCACGAGATGAGCGTCTTTGAAAAGGGGAATCAGGATTTCGTAAAGGCGAGAAGAAAATCCTACCGCGCGATGGCGGAGTTCACCTCGGGCAATACGTTCATCACCGACATTCTGATGCTTCTGATGTACGTCGCGGGCGGACTGTTCTTCATGTTCGGGAAGATCACCCTCGCCGACTTCACGGCGTTCATCCTCTATATCAGCATCTTTACGAATCCCATCAGACGTCTCATCAGCTTCATGGAACAGTTCCAGGACGGAATGACCGGATTCAAGCGTTTCTGCGAGATCATGGACACGGAGCCCGAAGAGGACTCGGAGGGCGCGGTCGATCTCGAAAACGTCAGGGGAGACGTTGAATTCAAAAACGTCACGTTCTCCTATAACGAGAGCAAATCGGTGCTGAAGGACCTGTCGTTCAAGCTGGATCGCGGAAAGACTCTCGCCCTCGTAGGTCCGTCGGGCGGAGGAAAGACGACGATCTGCAATCTGATCCCGAGGTTTTACGAGATAGATTCGGGCTCGATAACGGTGGACGGGAAAGACATCAGGGACGTCACTCACCGCTCGCTCAGGCAGAATATCGGCATAGTCTCTCAGGACGTGTTCCTTTTCGACTCGACAATATACGACAACCTCGTATACGGCAGCGAAGGCGTTTCTGATGAGGCGGTGATCGAAGCCGCTAAAATGGCGAACATACACGATTACATAATGTCCCTTCCCGAAGGTTATCAGACCCTTGTCGGAGAACGCGGCATCAAGCTGTCCGGAGGGCAGAAGCAGAGAGTCTCCATTGCGAGGGTATTTCTGAAGAATCCCCCGATCCTGATCCTCGACGAGGCGACGAGCGCCCTCGACAACGCGACGGAAGTGCTGATCCAGAACAGTCTGGAAAAACTCTGCGTCGGCAGAACGACCCTCGTCGTCGCGCACAGACTCACCACGGTCAAGAACGCGGACGAGATAATCGTCATAACGGATCACGGCATCGAGGAGCGCGGAACTCACGAGGAGCTGCTCGCGAAGAACGGGCTCTACGCCGAGCTCTGGAACGTGTCTCTCAGAATGTGAATAAAACGAAAAACGGCGCGCCCCGCAAGGAGCGCGCCTTTTATCATGCCTTATTTTATCCTCAGAGATTCGTCGTACTCCGACAGCGCGGCGCCGATGACGGTGCCGTACTGCGAGTGCTTCGGTATCACGAAGCGCATTCCGAACATACGGTTGATCAGCTCGATGACGTCCTTGCCCGTCGCAACGCTCGTCAGGTTTCCTATCAGTACTATGTCCTTCAGTCCGTAGTTCTTCGCGGCGAAAATGCTGATCATTCCGACCGTTTCGAAGACCATGTTGACGATGCCGAGCGCGATGTCGCTCTTCGTTGCGATATCGCTTATCCTGCCGAAGTTCGACGCGGTCATGACGTCCGAAAAACCGTTCGCAAGGTCGTGACTCGTGATGTCCTCGATCTTCAGGTCTACGTTTTTCAGGTCTCCCCCCTTGGCGAGCTCGTCGATATGTTCGACCGTGTCCATACCGAGTATCTTCTTCGACAGACCGACGAGAGTACCTCCGCCGATCCCGGTACCGCCGAGGTGGATCGGTTCCTCTCCCTCTTTGGCGTAAATGATCGCGGTGCCCGTGCCCATGCTCGTTATGATCGCTTCCTTGTATCCGCAAAGATACAGTCCGCCGAGTCCTATGCTGCGGAACTCGGGGATGACGTAGCAGGGCAGGGAGTAGAGCGGAGTTTTGAGGAAAGAAGATCCCGCGCCGGTGATCATGATCCTCTCTATGTCGGAAAGCTCGAGACCGTTCTCGTTGGTGAAGCGCCCGAGCGCGCCGTACATTGACGTGATGGGGTCTGTGGCTTTAACGAAAAGGGGATCGATCAGTTCTTTTTTACCGCCCGTCGTTCTGAAGCCGACGATCTTCGTCGCGCTTCCGCCGATATCTATTCCTATGACAATCTTGTTTTCCATGACGGCCTCTCATGAGTTCTTATTCTTAAACTACATTTTAGCACATATAAACGATAAAATCAATACTTTTGCCGTCATGAAGCGAAAAGGGAGATCATTTCTTCAGCGGATACGGAGCATTCCCTGCCGCGGATGGCTTCCGCGACGGACATCGCGGTCAGTACCGCGGCGCGTTTCGCCTCGTTCAGCGTGTTAGCGCACGAGCCTATCTCGAGGAGAAGGTATCCGGGACAGAGCCCCTGATTGAAGGCGGCGCTCCTCAGATTGATCCGTCTCGGGAGCGTTTCGCTCTTTCCGATCATATTCTTCTGTACCGCGAGCGCAAACGAGAGGTTGTCCCGCCACGACGGATGGTCGGCGCCTCCCTCGTCCGTCCCGACGACGATCATCGCCTGGGCGTTTTCATCGCCGTTGAAATAGGATAGGGTGGCGATATTCGTCATATCGTCGCGTATCACGGAGTCGCGGTGAACGTCGAAGACGAACGAGATCGACGGATATTCTTCAAGATATTTTTTTACTTCTGCGTAGCTCTTCGAATAAGAATCTCTGTAGGACTCTTCGTCGAACATCGTCCCGCAGTGGATCGTGTTTATCCCTTCGCGCTCGAAGACTTCCGCTATCACGCCGCCGACCGAGACTACGTTCCGCGCGGGGTCGGTCGATCTGAACGGGTCGTCCTCGGTATAAGTATCCTTGCCCTCCGCTGTATACGCTTCCGTTCCGTGCGTATGTACTATCAGCGCGACCGGCGCGTCTGCCCCGTACTTTTCGTAGATCTCCGCGCACCTGTCGCGAGTCTCCCACGAGTCGAGCAGGGACGGGAGGTCGGGCGAGTAGGAGGTCGTGTTGCTCATCGCCGTCAGAAGGTCTGTGTTTGCGAGCGTCTCTTTGACGATCGGGTACGAGTCGGCATTCGGCGCGACCTCGACCGGCGGCTCCGTCTTTTCCGGTGCGTCCGCCGACGCCGGTGAGGTCACGACGGGCTCCTCAGTCTCCGCCTCCGTGACGGCGACGCTCTCCGGCGCCGTTTCCGGAACCGCGCCTGCGAATACTTCGTTCAACAACGCCGCTTTGACTCTTTCTCCGTCGACCTTCTTCGAGAGCGCGACGGCGCGCGACGCGATATAGAAAAGCGAGACCGAGCACAGAACGGCGCTTATGAAAAACGAGAGGATCCTTGCCGCTCCGATCCTCCTCTTCGTTTCGCGCTCCGTGCCCGGCGCCTCTTCCGGCGCGGCGACGCGTTCTCCGATGCAGACCGGAAGCGCCGGCAACAGCTCGTCCGGCGCGCCGTTTTTCTCTGCGATCTCCCCAGCTGTTATTTCGATTACGTCCATGATAAACCTCCTGCTTTTTAGATCCTGTTTGATTATACTGCGCGGCGGCGCGGAATATTCCTCAAAGGCAGTCCGTGCCGAGCACAAGATTTATCGCTTTGGATATGACGTCCGATATTCGTTCGACGATGACGTCGCTGTCGTTCAGAGAGACGAAGAAGCTCTTCCCGTTCTCGAGTATCTCTTCGAGATGCGGCGGGATCTCGTACTCCCCCGCGGCGAAGAGCGCGTCCGCGATCAGAGTGGAGGAGCTGACGACGGTCGGCGTTCCGACGGATATCACGGCGCACCCGAGACTATCGGCGTTCAGCGCGGGGCGACGGTTTCCTATCCCTTCTCCCGGCGCGAGTCCGGCGTTTGAGAGCTGAACGGTGGCGGCGAGCCTCGAGACGTTCCTCGCCGCCATGGCGTCCACGACGATGACGACGTCCGGCTTGATCCTGTCGACCGTTCCTTTAATGATATCGAAGGACTCGATCCCCGTCTCGGAGAGAACTCCGGGATCGATCGCGGAGACTTCGGCGCAGCCGAGCTTGCCGTAATCCTCAAAGACTCCCTTCAGATGGCGCGTGACTTTAATCTTGTCCGCGCACCTCGCTCCGAGTGCGTCGGGAGTTATGAATCTGTTGCCGAGGCCCGCGACGAGAACGCGACGTCCGTCCCCCCGCTTATCGCCGACGGCGGCGTCCATCATCCCGGCGAGCTCTTCTTCGAGCGCGCCGCAAACGCCGTCGGTCGGACGCGAGGGGTCCTTGAGCGATCCGTCCGAGATCGTGACGTACCGCCCGACGGGCTTTCCCGTCTCCTCTTCTCCCGCACGGTCGCCGACCGTCAGAGTCTCGATCACGGCGCCTCCCGAGCTCCGCCTTTCGTACTTTGCGCTTTTAAAATCCTCCGGCGCGATCCTGCCGCTCTCGCAGACGAGGTCGGTCGTGACGTATTTTGATATATCGATCTTCATTCGGCTCTCCGCATAAAACGTTTGTCTGAAGTATTATTGACGCCTCGCCGCGGATCCATTCGCACGCCCGCTTTTTGAGTCTTCGCTGAACAAATTGTTAAAAGTTAAAAATAGATAAAATTAACTTGATTTATTTTTTATATGGTGATATAATGTAATGGAATATAAAGTGCAGAATTGTTTTTTGTCTTTTGATATACAAGGAGGAACACCCATATTATGAAAAGAATTATCGCTCTCGTTATATGCGCCTTGATGATCCTTTCCTCTTTCGTGTCCTGCACGACTCTTGAAGGTGATGATAAAGGCGCGGTAATAGACGTTTACCTTACGAACGAGATCTACGATTTTGACCCCGCCCGCGGATTCAACGACGCGTCTACCAGCAAACTGCTTTCCCTCGTTTTCGAAGGGCTCACGCGCCTCGACGAGGACGGCAACTGGGAATACGCGCTGATGGACGAATATGAGATCACTCAGGACGACGACGAGGCGTTCAAGATCAAGATAACGCTCAACGACACCAGATGGAGCGATTCCCGTCCCGTCCAGGCGAACGACGTGGTCTTCGCGTGGAAACGCATACTCGATCCCGAATTCAAGTGCGAAGCGGCGTCTCTCCTTTACGATATCAAGAACGCATACGACGTAAAACTCGGAGACGCGTCCATCGACGACCTCGGCGTCGCGGCTATCGAGACCTACGCTCTTCAGATCGAGTTCGAAAAGAAGATTGATCTCGACTATTTCTTCAGGAAGACCGCGAGCCTCGCTCTCGTTCCTCTGCGCGAGGACATCGTGGCGACGAATTCCAACTGGGCTAAAAAGGCGTCTTCGCTCATCACCAACGGCCCGTTCGACGTTAAGAAGCTTTCCAACGGCGATACGCTGAGACTTGAGAGAAGCGCTTACTACTACCGCGACACGGAAGAAGACGGAGCTCTCGACGAGTACGTTATCCCCTACAGGATCATAACTCACTACGACAAAGCCGATCTCTCCGCGCAGCTCGAATCGTTCCTCTGCGGCAAGATCTTCTACATCGGCGAGATCCCGCTCGACAAGAGAGAAGAGTACTCGGAGTACGCCAACGCGTACGACTATCCCGCGACCCACACCTATATCTTCAACGAGAATAACGAGATACTCGCAAAACCCGAAGTAAGACGCGCACTCTCGATGGCGATCGACAGAAACGAGATCGCGAATATAGTAAAATACGCAAAACCCGCGACGGGTATCGTTCCGCCCGTGACCTTTGACGCAACGAACGACACCTACTTCAGAGAAGTCGGCGGCGACCTCATCAGCACGGAAGCCGATCTTTCGCAGGCTAAGAGCCTCCTCTCCTCCGCCGGAGTCAGAGGCGGAGAGCTGACGATCTCCATCAGGAACGACGAAGTCGACGTCGCGGTGGCTGACTACGTCAAGGGAGTCTGGGAAGAACTCGGATTCGACGTCACGGTCAAGAAGCTCAGATATTCGGTCGACAACAAGGACAGTACGATCATCGTAGACAACTATTACACCGACTACATCAACGGCAATTTCGACGTGATCGCGGTCGACCTCACCATGCTCTCCTCCGACGCGTTTTCCGCGCTCGCGCCTTACGCCGTCAATTATTCCGGCTACGGCGTGAATATGGAGCCTAAGAAAGTTAAGGACGAAAACGGAAAGGAAACCGACGTTTACGAATCGTACGGCCACGTTTCCGGTTACAAGAACAGCGAGTACGACGCGCTGTTCGACAGATTCTTTGAGACAGCAGACATCGCAGAGAGAACGTCTATACTCCATGAAGCCGAAAAAATGCTGATCGACGACGCAGTCGTGATGCCCGTGTATTTTATGCAGGACGCTTTCATGTTCTCCGACGTTCTTGACCACATCGGATCCACTTATTACGGACGCAGATTCAACAATATGAAGATGGACGATTATATGTCTTATAAGGAAGACGAAGGATCCATCCTCGGAACACCGGATAAGGATTGACAGGTCGACCCGCAACAGCTGTAAAAATCGATATACAGGTGCGGCCCAAACGCCGCACCTCGTTTTTTCTTCTCAATAAATCACATGAATATGGAGTCAGTTATGAAATCGCTGCTTACAGATCCGGGCGAGATCAAAATATTTATTCTTTACCTGCTCGACAAGATCGGCTATCCCCTCGACTATCCGAGCATCGGCGCGATAATGATGCAGGACGGGGTCGTTAACTTTTTTGATTTCGCAGAGTGCTTTTTCGCTCTCGTCGAGGCGGGACATATCAGGGAGATATACCCGGACGGCGACGGTCCGTCGCGCAACGAAGAGCCGGACGATCCGAACGTGGCGCCTTTCGGCGCGATAGACGAGACGGATGACGACGACGAGATAAAGAAACCGAGAAAACTGTACGAGGTCAGCGAGACCGGACACCGCGTCGCGGTAGGTCTCGGGGACAGTATCATGGTGTCGGTGAGAGAGCGCAGCTACAGAAGCGCCCTCAGACATCTGTCTCTGAAAAAACGCGGAGCGCAGGTGGAAAAGAGCTACGAGCCGGAGGGAGACGGCTTTATCGTTCGTTGTTCGATCACGGATAAAGAAGGCACGGCGCTCGATCTGAAGCTTCGCGCGGACAGCAAGTATCAGCTCGAGAGGATGATGAGCAATTTCGACGACAGACCCGAGGTGATCTTCCGCGGTATCGTCGCGCTGATGAGCGGAGACGTCAATTATCTCTTCGAGCAGTAGGAACAGGATAACGCCTTTTCGGTTACCGAAAGCGCCAATTGGAAGCAAAAGTCAATTATTTTAAATTTTTTTTAAAAATATCTTGATTTTTTTGTGAAATATGTTATACTGTTTATAAATCGAATGAAGAAAAGTGTAAATTCGGTCTTTTTTATTTTAGTAGAAACTGGTGGTTTATGGGCGAAGAAGTTGTTTCAAATCTCCTATTGAATGTCAGGGACGGAGACGAGGCGGCTTTCGAAACCCTTGCGAAACAGTACAGACCCCTTCTGTTGTCTGTCGCGTCCAGATACGATGCGACAGCGCGTGACAACGGGGTCACCGGGGTTTTTGCGGATCTCATGCAGGAGCTCACTCTTGCTCTTTACAGAGCCGCGATGACTTTCAGGATCGATCAGGATAATGTAACTTTCGGAAATTACGCAAAAAAGTGCGTCAACAACTGCGCCGTCTCATTTTTGCGAAAATCTGTGAGCGCGGCAAAGCGCGAGAGGAAAGTCACGAGTACCCTGAGATCGGAACAGAGAACGAAAGGGTTCATCCCGGACGTTTCCGGTCAGGACGCCAAAAAACTTCTTGACGCAGCCGCAAAGATCCTTTCGCAGTACGAGTATTCGATATTTTCAAGCTACATCGCGGGAGAGCGCGTGAGGTCGATCGCCGACGCAGTCGGCAAAGACCCCAAGTCGGTCAGCAACGCTCTGTTCCGCTGTAAGTCCAAGATCAGGAAATATTTCGGAGAATCGATCAGTCAGTAACGCGCAAGCGTTCATATATGCCCGTATAGCTTAATGAGAGAGCGTTGTTTTCAAAGGTGGCGGTTTGAATCCGTCTGAGGGTAATTTTTTATCATACTTTTAAGCGAGGTACAAAATGTTTCAGGACAAGACACTGACATGCAAGGAATGCGGAAAAGAATTCGTATTCACGGCAGGCGAGCAGG
>CADBTH010000116.1 GCA_902797495.1 uncultured Ruminococcus sp. | reverse complement strand
TCTGAACGGCACCATGAAGCCCGCCTTCTTGCGGTTTGCCCAGTCGAGCGGTATGTGAGCGAGCGCGGCTTTTCTGAACGCGATCTTCGTATGCCTGCCCTTCATCTTCTGACCGGACGTCAGGCTTCTCGCAACTTTCCAGACCTCGCGGTCGAGGTACGGAACGCGCAGCTCGAGCGAGTGCGCCATCGTCATCTTGTCCGCCTTGAGAAGGATGTCGTAGGGAAGCCAGAGATTCATGTCGAGGTAGAGCTTCTTCGTCAGGTCGTCGCATCCAGCAACCTCGTCGTAGAAGGGCTTCGTCACGTCCTTATAAGAAAGATCGCTCCTGTATTTCTCGGCGAGTATCCTGTTCGCTTCCTTGTCGTTCATGATGAACGCCTGACCGATATATGTGTCCTCAACGCGCTCGGCGTTTGAGGTGAAGAATTTTCTGACGTGTCTCTGCGGTATCCTGCCGAGAGTTTTTGCGAAGAATTTTCTTAATCCCTCGGGGAGCTTTTTGTAAGCCTTGGAGGCTCCGCTCTGTATGTACCAGTCGTAGCCGCCGAAGAACTCGTCCGCTCCCTCGCCGCTGAGCACGACCTTGACGTCGCGGGCGGCAAGCTCGGAAAGATAGAAGAGCGGTACGGCGGAGAGGTTTGCGTGAGGCTCGTCCGAGTGATACTGGACGTGAGGCAGCGCGTCGAAGAACTCGTCCGGCGTGATCTCTTTCTTCTTGTGAGTGATCTTCAGTATCTTACAGAGGTCTTCCGCAAGTCCCGTCTCGTCGAATCCCTCCACCTTGAAGCCGACGGAATACGTTTTCATCGGTTTTGCGTCCGATACGACGTAGCTCGAGTCGACTCCTCCCGAGAGGAACGCGCCGACTTCGACGTCCGCGATCTGATGGTACTCGACGGATGAGTGGATAGTTTCGTCGATCAGCTTCACCGCGTTGTCGAAGCTGCGCTTTTCGGGGTCGTACGTCGGCTTGAAGTATTCGACCTCTTCAAATTGTCCGTCCTCATACGTGAAATAGTGACCGGGGGTCAGCTTGTATACGTTTCTGAAGATCGTCTCCTTGAGAGGGGAGTACTGGAACTCGAGGTACATCTTCAGAGCGTCGGGATTGACTTCTTTTCTGAACTTCGGATGGGCGAGAAAGCTCTTTATCTCCGAGCCGAAAAGGAGCGCGCCGTCAAACTTGCCGTAGTAGAAGGGCTTGATGCCGAAGTAGTCTCTCGCGCCGTAGAGCGTGTGACGCTCCGTGTCGTAGATCACAAACGCGAACATACCGCGAAGACGCGACGCCGTCTCGTTTCCGTACACGGCGTAAGTGCGAAGGATAGCCTCGGTGTCGGAGTTCGTCTTGAAAGTCACCCCGTGCTCCTTTATTAGGCCTTCGCGAAGCTCGCGGTAATTGTATATCTCGCCGTTGAAGACGATGACGTACCGCCCGTCCTCGGTCGATATCGGCTGATCTCCGCCGGCGAGGTCTATGATGCTCAGCCTTCTGAAGCCGAGGGCGAGTCTTTCGTCGAGAAATTTTCCGTCGCTGTCGGGGCCTCTGTGAGCGATGATCTCGCTCATCTTTTCAATGACGCTCTCCCTGTCGTAAGCGACGCGGTCCGTTTCAAAATAACCTGCAAATCCGCACATATCAAAAGCCTTTCGTGATCAGTTTGCCGCAACGGCGGCGTTGTCGTATTCTTCGAGATATCTGAGGGTGTATTCGACGTCGGAGGGGCAGTCTATATACTGAGTTCCGCGCTTCTGCCTCGTCTCCTCGCCCTTTCCCGTTATGAGGATGACCTTCATTCCGCCGCCGAGCTCGGTGACGGCTTTTCTTATCGCCTCGCCGCGGTCCTCGATGACGGAGTAGTCGCACCGCTCGATGTTCGCCGCGATATCCTTTGCGATATTGTTGAAGGGCTCCTCGCCCGAATCTTCTTCGGTGATGATTATAAAGTCGCAGTCCGCGTCCGCGGCGACGGCGAGGTCGTGCCGTCTGAGAAACGCCTTACCTCCGGGGCAGCCGAAGACAGCGATGATCTTCCTTCCGGGGAATTCGACCTTGACAGAGTTGAACAGAGCCTCGAAGCTCATCTTGTTGTGCGCGTAGTCCACTATCGCGATGACCTTTTCGTCGCGGCTCTTGTATATCTGCATCCTGCCGCCGGCGCGCGCGCGGGCGAGACCCGACTCGACGTACTTTTCGGGAATGCCGAGAACGTACGACATCGCGATCGCCGCGAGAGCGTTCGACACGTTGAAGATGCCGGGCATCGAAATATGGAGTTCACGCTCGAATTCCGGAGTCCGAACTTCGAAGTATATCTCGTCGCCGCGCTTTTCGATCTTTTTACAGTATACCGCGTCGCTCTCGTGAGAGCCGAACGTGACGACGCGGCACTTGCCGTCGGCGTACGAAAGGATCCTGTCCGAATAGTCCGAGTCTGTATTTATACAGGCGACGCGGCACGTATCGAATATCTTCAGCTTCGAGGCGAAATAATCCTCGAAATCGGGGTGCTCGATCGGGCTGATGTGGTCGGTGCCGATATTCATGAAGCAGGCGACGTCGAAGTTGATCCCCGCGACCCTGCCGTACTTGAGCGCCTGGCTGGAAACTTCCATGACGAGGTGCGAGATTCCCGACTTTTCGGCGTTGGAGAAGTGGCGGTAAAGCTCGACGATCTCGGGAGTCGTCAGATGGGACTCGAAGCTCTCGATCCCGTCGTAAGTGTCGATGGACGAGAGGATGGCGCACTCGGGGCGGCCCGTGTCGCTCATCCAGTCGTTGATGATCGCGCGAAGATAATACGCCGTCGTGCTCTTACCCTTCGTTCCGGTGATCCCGATCGACGTCACCTTTGACGGAGCGTTGTCGAAGAAAAGAGGGGCAAGACACGCCATGGCGCGCCTGATATCGGTCACTATGATGAACGGCGACGCGCCGTCGTACTTCGTCTCCGAGACGAGCGCGACCGCTCCGTTTTCTACCGCGTACTTCGCGTACTCGGGCTTGAAATGCGCGCCCTTGCAGATGAAAAGCGCGTCCTGCCCGAGCTCCCTCGTGTCGTAGGTCAGACAAGCGATCCTTCTTATGGACAGCTCTTCGTCGACTTCCGAGTCGACGAGCAGGCCCTCATCCGAGAGCGCCTTTATATATTCCGATAATCTGTGCTTTTCCATTTCGATCCTTCAATATATAGTGTACGATAAAATTCATTAATCATAATATTTTATCATATTATATCCTCTTTTGCAATGCTTTTTGCCGATTTCGATAAAAATGAAAAAGAGCGCCGCGTATTGC
>CADBTH010000115.1 GCA_902797495.1 uncultured Ruminococcus sp. | reverse complement strand
GTTCAACGCCGAGATGAGCTCGGTGCTCTCGGAAGTGAAGGACGCTCTCGGCAGGATCGGAAAATACCTGACCAAAGCCGGCAACGTCCGCCGCGGCAACGCGGTGCTGAATTACGCGTCGAAGCACGTTGATTCATCGACGCGCGGCATCAGAATACGCAAAAAGCATCAGAGCGACATCATGCGCCACAGGGCTTATCTGGAAGAAAACTACGAGGACTACATAGTCGACGAGATGGCGTGCGACAAGCTTCTCACCGCCCCATACGACTACGATTTCAACACGCGCACGGAGTTTGAATATCCCGCGCCTTACGTAGACGAAAAACCGTGCAAAACAGAATTCCTTGCGGGCGGCAACTACGTCCCCGCATCCAACGGATTTGCGATCCGCTTAAGACTGACGATGGAGGAGATATACGATGAATAAAAACGTCTTGTTTCTGTTAATACTTATAGCCTCCTTTTTGCCGTTCCTCTTCTTCATGAGAAGGAACAACAAAGTCAATCTTAAAAAAGAGATCAGATGCCGTCAGTTCTTCATGCCCGCGTTCGCAGCTCTTTACGCGATCGTGACCGCGATATTCACGGAAAAGATCAGCGGACTTCTTCTGAAGCTTCTGGGACTCATATCCGATCTGCTTCTCAAACTGCACCTTGACAGCGCGAGCGAGTTCGTGCGCAGGATGATATCGAACTATCTCGTATGGGTAGTTCTGATCGTCTTCAACACGCTGATCCTGCTCCTTTACGTCATCGTGAAGAAGATCATTCTCGCGTTCTTCAAACGCGATAAAGCGGCGCCCGATCCGAAGAACAGACTGATCAACGTATTCTACGAATACAACGAAGACAAGAACGTCTGGTACATAAGAAATCACCACGGTCAGACCCGCACGTATCTTAAAACCGCTTACTGCGCGGGAGCCGCGATCTCGATCGCCGCGATGATACTGACCTGCTTCCTCTGCAAGTACGGGCTTATCACGTATCCGTTCTATCCGGTATTCGCCATTATCGTTATCGGCGAGGCGGCGTTCTATCTCGACGGACTCCGCAAGGACGAATACGAGACCTCGATGAAGTTTGACGAAGAGCAGTCGACGAGAACTACGTGCTATGCGGTGCTCCGCAAGCCTCTTGCAGAGCTTTTCGGCGACAAACTTTCCGCGGACGGAACGACGGCGGAGGAGGGGCTCGGCTCGGTCGAGGATTCGGCGGAGGATATTCTGAACGCGCTCGACGAGACGGACACCCATCTCGGACGCAACTACGCAAGCTTCATCCGCGAGAAGATGAACAGAGGACTGAAGGTCGACACCGATTACGTCAAGTCGGGCTACGAACTGGCGAACGGAAAGAGCAAGCTCTTCAACACCCCGTTCTACTATAAGCTTGTCCCCTACGCCTTCTACGCGATGAACCGCACGCTCCTCGACGGCGGCAAAGTTCTCGTCGTCCTCGGACGGCACGGAACGACGGAAGACCTCGCCGAGTGGTGCCGCGAGGGTATGTTCTCGGTATCGAACGTTCCGGATATGTGGAAGATCGAAGAGCTGAAGGACGGCGTCGACAAAAACGAGGAGATGCCCGATATCGGTATCATCACCCGCACCGGAGTACACAACCTCGATCTTCACCGCGCGAACAACGCGTTCCTTAAAAAAGTAAACTTCGTAGTGCTCGTAGAGCCTTCCCGCCTCGTCACGACGGCTCAGGTGGGACTGAATTTGCTCGTCAAGTGCTTCGATCCCGAGAGGCAGGTCGTATACTGTTCAGTCGACAAGAACTGCGACGGACTCGTCGACTCCCTCTCCCATATACTGATGACGAATCTGACCGAGGTATCGGCGACGGAACATACTCACGGCACGAATTCGTATATGTGCTGGAAATCCGATATGGACTACGTGCAGCACAGGATCGTATCGGGCGTTTCGCGTTATCTCGGTCTTGGAACGGAGCTGTCCTTCGCCGCGCTCAACAAGCAGGTCGACGGCACCGTGTGGTTCGGCGGCGACGCTTATCCCGTCACCGACCAGCACTGGATCTCGAGACAGTACTACTATCAGCTCCTTCACTATGCTAATCTTCCCGCGACTCAGGAGAGCTTCGACAAGTTCTTCCGCACGTCCTTCAATCTATGCGACCAGCGCGTAACGGATAACGTCTACGTCACGGTCGAGGACGAGCAGAACAACCTGTTTGAAATGAAGCGCATCTTCGCAACGCTCGCGGAGGATCAGGGCTTTGTTAACGTCATCTCGTCGGAGTATCTGCTCCGCGAATATATGTCGGTCAACGACACCCTCTTCGACGTAGACGCGAAGGCGATACCGTATATTTCCGCCGATTTTGCGCGCACGAAGAGAAACGCGCTTCTCGTGATCTGCCTGAGGCTTTGCGTCGACGGAGTGAGTGAAGCGCGCCTCGTAAAAGAGCTGAAGCTGATCGGAGTCGCCGCGTCCGACTTTGACAAAGAACTCATAAAGGAAAAACGCGCCGTCGTATTCTGGAGAGAGCTGTGCGCGATCCTTTGCGGCGACGGAAAGAGCGAGCTTGACGATAACGGAAACTGCGTCATCGTCAGGACCGATCCTCAGACCAACGCGAAGGTTGAATTCTTCAAAGAGAGCACCCTCGTGTTCGACCGCAAGTACAACGAAGAGATCGGCAAGTTCGAGGACACCTGGAAGATCGACGACGAGAGATTTCGCAGGATAATCCTTCAGGACTTCGAGTCCGCAAGCTATATCGCCGAGCAGGACAAGGAAGACCAGTATCTCGGAAGCGAGCTTAAGGGCCACATCATTCAGAAATATCTGCCCGGTCAGTTCTTCACGCTGAACGGAAAGTATTATGAAATGCTCTCCGTGACGTCGGGCAATCAGATGCTCATCCGCCGCGCGTCCGAGCATATCAAAGGACGCCCCGCTTACAGGCAGGTGAGATACTATAAGTTCAACAGCTTCAGACCTTCCGGCGAGATGGGAACGCTGAAGACCGTAAACAACGTCGACGTTCATTATCAGTTCGCCGACTTCGAGGTCAGCACACCGTCTTATTGGAAGATGGACGCGTACAATGATTTCAAGGGCGCAAGGCGCATCGATATCAACGACGTTCCGAAGCGCGTTTACTACAACAAGCAGGTGCTGAAGATCGACTTCTCCAAGTGCGGGGAAAACTTCACGGACGGCGTCCGTCTCACGCTGACGGCTCTGTTCAACGAGATATTCCGCACAATGTTCGCGGAGAATCAGGCGTACATTTCGGCCGTCACCGAGCTTAAATACGAGGATGACGGCTCGACGCCCCTGTCGTACCATATCCAGCTTCCCGAAAGCGACGAGTCCGTAGAACCCGACAAGGCGATCTACGTCATAGAAGACAGCCAGCTCGATATCGGTCTGCTCGTTGCGGTCGAGAGAAATCTCGGAAGGATCCTCGAGATCGCCGCGGACTACCTCAAGTGGAACGACGAAATGATCGAAGAGAGCATACGCCGTCAGCGCGAGGAGGCTGAGGCTCCGAAGAAGTCCAAGGCTGCGGCGAAACAGGAAGAGACCGCGGACGCCGCGGCGGAACCCGAGAAAAAGAAGAACGTTTTCGCGCGCATCGCGGGCGGAATAAAAGGCTTCTTCGGAAAGATTGCGGGTCTGTTCAGAAAGAAAGATAAGGACGCCGCCGAGGAAGAAAAGACCGAAACGGGCGACAGCGCCGACGCCGTCGACAACGGAGATGGCGCACCCGTGTCCGAAGGAGATGCCGAAACCACGGCAGCCGAAAACGGCGAAAACGCAGAGCCCGCCGAAGCGGCAGAGGAAAAAGCCGCGACCTGCGAGGGCGACGACGCGCAGACGGAGCCCGAAAAGCCTCTCGACAAGAAGGCGCTGAAGGCTCTTCGCAAAGAGGAAAAACGCCGTCTCGCCGCCGAAAAGAAGGAAGCAAAGAGGCTTGCGAAAGAGGCAAAGCGGCAGGCGAAGGCGGACGCCAAAGCCGAAAAGGCGAAGAAGACCGAAGACCTGCCGGCGGAAGACGCGGCGGACGTGAGCGATGAGCGGGAAACCGCGCAGGACGCCGACGCCATTGAAAACGATATGGTCGAAACTGCGGACGTTGATTCCGCACCCGAACATAATGAAGAATCTGCCGAAGAGGAGGACGTGAACAATGGATAACACGGAAATGGGATTCATAGAAGAGAACTCCCCCGAGACAGAAGAACTCACGGAAACCGAGCAGGCAGTCGAAATGACGGAAGAGGCGGTCGCCCCGGAAGAAGAGACCGCGGAAGCGTTGCCCGAGAAAGGCGCGGAAGAGAGCGCCGGTGACGTCGCGAACGAGACTGCGCCGGACGCGCCGGCGGATACTGACGCGCCGCTTCAGATCGAAGACGGCAAGCGCGCGCCGATCCCCTATGAAAAAAGGTACTATATGCTGTACGGCGGGGAAGAAGTACCGTCTTCCCTCGATCTTGCGGGTACGCGCGAGTTTCTGTCGAACATAGGCTTCAACGGAGGCGAGCTTTCGCAGGCGCGCGTGGGCAAGGACTACGCCGCCGTCAACGAGGGAAAAGCGAAGAACGGCAAGAGCAATCTGTGGTGCTCATACTGCGGCCGCGAGATCACGGGCGCTGACTACTACCGCCTCAAGGACGGACGAAAGAGATGTACCGTCTGCTCGCGTTCTATCGTAAAAACCGAGGAACAGCTGAATAAGATTTATCAGCGCGTTCGCAAGAACATGGAGACTTTCTTCGACGTCTCTCTCGACGCGGACGTCAACGTGTATTTCGTTGACGAGAGAAAGCTGAAGAAAAAGATGAAGATACAGATCGGCTCTCATGACGATCAGAGCATCCTCATCCTCGGCTGCGCGACCTTTGAAAAGCAAGGCTACGCGATATACCTCGAGAACAGCGCGCCGCTCCTCTCGGTAACTGCGACGATCGCTCACGAGCTGACTCATATCTGGCAGTTCACCAACTGGAACGAATATAAGCAGAGAAAAAAGAAGAAAAAGATCAAGGGCCATACGATCGAAGAGATCGAAGGAATGGCAAAATGGGCGGAGATACAGTATCTGTACCTGATCGGCGAGAAACGGATCGCCGAGAGAGAAGAAGCCGTGACCGCAGAGCGTAGCGACGAGTACGGCCGCGGATTCAGAGCGTACGTCGACGAGTATCCGCTGTCCAAAAAAGCTATGACCAAGGGCGACACTCCGTTCGTGGTCAAAAGCAAATAATCATTCGAAAGACAGGTGAAAACGATGCCCGATTACAATTCGATACTCAGCGAAAAGCAAAAGCTCGAGATAATCAAAAAGATGCTCGACAAAGAGCTTGACAAGCTGCAGAGCGCGCTCATGCCGGAAACGAATCCGGACAGACTCCTCGAAGCGTGGGAAGCGTATTACTCCGCGGTCAAGGAGCTGAACGAAAAATTCGACACGACAAAGACGTTAGAGCAGTAAAGACCGTTCATAAAAACAAAAGATCCCGTTTTTCGGGATCTTTTGTTTTTGGTCTTGACAAACGTAGACTATTGTGATAGTATAGACTATAGAAATAGTCTGAAAGGCGGAAGATATGGAAAAACTGTTTGACAGCGAACTGAAGGTCATGGAGATAGTGTGGGAGCGCGAGCCGGTCAGCGCGAAGGATATAAGCGTCGCGGCGGCGGAATCTCTCGGATGGAACAAGAACACGACGTACACGGTCGTTAAGAAGCTCGTGGAAAAGGGTGTTGTAAAGAGGGAAGATCCGGGATTTGTCTGTACGTCGCTCGTGTCGCGCCGTGAGGCGCAGAAAACGGAGACGCGCCGTCTTGCCGAGAGATTGTTCGGCGGATCGAAGAAAGCCCTGTTTTCGGCGCTCCTCGAGGACGAGAAGCTGTCCGACGAGGATATAGCGGAGCTTCGCGCCATGATCGACAAGAGGTGAGGGAATGGCTGACGTTTTCTACTGGGTCTTCAACATGAGCGTGTCGGCGACACTCGTCGGCGCCGTCGTCATGCTCATAAGGCTTATAAAACCGATACCGCGCAGGTTCGTGAGGATACTGTGGGCGGCGCCGTACCTGCGCTTTCTCCTTCCCTTCGGCGTCAACAGCCCCTTCAGCCTTATGGCGCTTCTCGACAGCGCGAGGATAAAGACAGTTGTCGTTTATCAGAGCGGAGACATTGGCTTGACGATGAAAAACACCATATCGGCGGCTGACAGCTATTTTCCGATCGTCTACAAGACAGATCTATTGAAAAAGATCTTTGAAGTATCGTCCGCGATATGGCTGACCGTCGCGCTCGCAGGAGCTATCGCACTGACCCTGATCTATATCGTGACGATGAGGGAGTTGAGAGGGGCTGAGAACGCGGACGGGATATACTATTCCGATAAGGTCACGTCGCCCGCGCTTTACGGAGTTCTCCGACCGAGGATAATTCTGCCGACCTATCTTAAAGGGCGCGACAACTCGTTCATTCTGATGCACGAGAGAGCGCATATCAGGCGGGGTGACAACTTCTTCCGCGTCGCGGCGATAGCCGTAACGGTCGTACACTGGTTCAACCCTTTCGCGTGGATCTTTTTGAAGCTCTTTCTCGCAGACACGGAGCTTGCCTGCGACGAGAGCGTGCTGAAAAAATGCGGAGAGGATCGCGCAAAGGAATACGC
>CADBTH010000114.1 GCA_902797495.1 uncultured Ruminococcus sp. | reverse complement strand
CCGTCAACGTCGCCCTTGAGGACCGTGACTTCGGGACCGAAGTTCGGGAAGTCTACAAAGTTGTAGAACTCTACGTTGTCCATCATGATCTGCGCGTTGAGTCTTCTGAAGATCAGCTCGCACTCGTTCTTGCCGGGGCAGTCGAAGTATCTGTAGATCATGGAGAACATGGGCTCGGCGTCGCGGGCGACTCTGCCGTTTTCCATCTTCGGGTCGAAGTAGAATCTCATCTCGCTCGTGTCCTTGTTGTACTGGAATACCCAGTGGTGCCACTCGTTCAGAGTGAAGTCCGTTCTGTTTTCCGCAAGGATCTTGCCGCTGTCCGATTCACGGACGATGAATTTGCCCATATCGAAGTCGTAGCCGCACTCGTAATCTACCGTAGATGAGCCGCCGAACCAGTTGTAGACCGTTGCGGGGTATCCGCCCTCGAACGTCTGAAGGTCGGTGACCTTGAGGTCGAATTCCATTGTGAACTTACAGCCGGGGCTGTGATAGTTCCACTCTGTCGAGAGATAGTTACGGTCGTTCAGACCGCTCTCCGTGTAGTTGCTCTTGTCCCAGCGAACTACCCAGTTTCCGTTCTCGTCGCGTACGCGCTCGCCGCTGATGTCGCCGCCGTATGTGTCCATATCGCGCGCGTTGTCGTACGTGAGCTTTACGTGGCGGGATTCGTTGATCTCGGTGTCATATTCGTGCGGGATAACGAGAGGCTCGTATCCGGGGCCGTTCGGGTAGTCGTCGCTGCGGGACGGATCGCCGCTTACCGTGTCGCCGCTGAGCGTGACCTTGTTGGAACCGCCGCAGGTCTCAACGTATTCGTTTTCCTGAACGTGGATGATGCCGCTGCCCCATTCGAGGCCCGCGTTCCACTGCCATTTTGCCGTCGAGTTCATCTCGTCGGAGTTGTAAACGACTGCGGACATACCGTACTCTCTGCCGATCGCGCCGTTCGGCGTCTTGGAAGAGTAGTCGGCGTATTCGTGCTGATTCGTGTCGATGTAAGTCCAGGGAAGAGCTATCTCGTATGTCGTGACGCCGTTCTCTGCGTCTTCGGAATAGTACTCGCCGTCCTTCGTGAAACCGTAGCAGGGAACGATCTCAGCTATGCATCCGCCTCCGGAGGCAGAAGTCATACCCTTGTCGCCTATAACGTCCCAGGCTTCGTTGTAACCGCCTGCGCCCTGAACGTAACCGAACAGGAGGTCGGAGACGTCGCCTCTGCTCCACGGGCTTCCGTCGTATTCAGCGTCGTAGAACTCCGGGCCGAGAGGGCAAGACGCATTTGATCCTTCGGGGTCGATCCTCGCCTGGAATGCGTCGCCGTTCCAAAGGTCTTTCTTACTGTTTTTCAGAGAGTGTCCGTCGGGGTCGTATACTTTTACCGCCATGTAGAAGTAGTCCTCGTCCCAGCGGAGCCACATCATGTAGCTCATGTTGAGGTTTTCCACGTCGTATCCGGAACCGGCTCCGGGATTTCTGTAGAAGAACGTGTTAAGGTCGCTGGCGTCAGGTCTGTCCTCGGCGGAGTAGACCTTTGCCGCATCCTGCTGGTCGACCCAGACTGTCGGTTCGCCCCATTCTTCCTCGCTGACGATACCGTCCATCTGCGGCTTAACGTCAAAGTACGGAGCTTCGACTTCCGCTATGGGAAGGCCTTCGACCGCGGAGGAGGGAAGAGCAAACTGTGCCGTCGTCAGGATCATAACGAGCACGATCACGAACGATGCAATTCTTTTCATATTTCTTCTCCTTGTAAAAGATAATTAATATATACTTGATTCGGAGCAGCATAGAGCCTGCTTCCTCATCTTGTGTCGCTTATATTATACCATATAATGCATACTTGAAAAATACACTGAATAGAGAACAAAAGTTAAAGCTTTGGTTAACTTTTTGAATATTTCATTCAAAAATGAGCTTTTTTTGTGAAAAATCACTTTCCGAAGTGCTCGGCGACCTCTTTCAGATACTTTGTGATCCTCAGATGCTGAGGGCAGATCCCCTCGCACTGTCCGCACCCGATACAGTCTCCCGCGGAGCCGAATTCAAGAGTCAGATTGTCGTAGTAGTTTCCCTGCGGCGTGATGCCTTTTCCGGGGATCTCCTGACGGTCCGCGTTGTAGAGCGAGAAATATTTCGGGATCGGGATGTTCTGCGGACAGCCGTCGACGCAGTACGCGCATCCGGTGCAGGGGATGAACGGGTTGGAGTTAAGCGCGGCGACCGCGTCTTTGATTATCGCGTGTTCCTCTTCGTTCAGCGGCTCGAAGTCCTTCATGAAGGACAAATTGTCGCGGAGCTGATCCATATTGCTCATTCCGCTGAGAACGACCATGACTCCGTCGAGACCCGCTGCAAATCTGAGAGCCCATGAGGCGACGGACATTCCGGGACGGTACGCCTTCATCTTTGCCTCGACCGAGGCGGGAACGCTCGCAAGAGTTCCTCCCTTGACGGGCTCCATTACGATGACGGGCTTTCCGTGGCGGCGAGCCGTCTCGTAGCACTCTCTCGCTCTGATTCCCGCGCTGTCCCAGTCGAGATAGTTTATCTGAAGCTGAACGAACTCGAGATACGGGTGGCGCGTCAGAACGCGCTCGAGGACCTCGGGCGAATCGTGGAATGAGCATCCGAGAGATTTTATGAGTCCCTCCTCCTTCTTTTTTCTGAAGAAGTCGAAAGCCCCGAGCTCTTCGCATTTCTCGAGATTCTCGCGGTTGAGATCGTGGATCAGATAGTAGTCGAAAAATCCCGCGCCGGTCTTTTCGAGCTGTTCGTAAAAGATCTTCTCGACGTCGCTCTTCTCTTTCGCAAAGTACGCGTGGAACTTCGTCGCGAGAGTGAAGCGATCCCTTTCGTAGCGCGAGGTGAGCACTTCCTTGACGGCTCTCTCGCTGTTGAAGCCGCAGTACATCCACGCCGTGTCGAAGTAAGTAAATCCCGCCCCGATGAATTCGTCGACCATTTCCTTGACCTTTTCGATATCGATCGAAGCGCGGTCGTTCGGGTCGACGCGGGGGAGCCTCATAAGTCCGAATCCGAGTTTTTTCATCTTGATACCTGCCTTGTGTTCGTTATTTTTATTATACATATATTTCTTATGAAAATCAAGACGCTTTTGTACGCCTTGTGCGGATTGACAAGAGAGGCGAATAGTGGTAAAATCAAAGGCAGAAAATATTTCGGAAGGTTTATTATGACTGTTATCGTATGTATAGATACGGGGCGGGGAATGACCTTTTTCGGCAGAAGGCAGAGCACGGACTCTGTTCTTCGAAAAAGGATCGCGTCCCTCGCCCGCGGGAAAAAGCTTTATATGAGCGCGTATTCCGCGTCTCAGTTCGGTGCCGATGAGAATATCGTCGTCTGCGACGGCGCGCCGACGGATGAGGACGCAGTTTGGTTCACGGAGTGCTCCGACCCCGCGCCTTACGCCGACGAGACGGACGAGCTCGTTATATACAGATGGAACAGAACGTATCCGCGCGAGCTGAAGCTGACGTTCGATCCCTATGAGAGCGGAATGACTCTTTATTCCATTACCGATTTTGAAGGCTCGTCGCACCCGAGGATCACAGAGGAGATCTGGCGGCGGGAAAGGAGAGGGTAAGATGAGCGATAAGAGCAAAAAGATACTTCTGTCAGCCGTCCTCATCGCGGCGGTTCTGATCATTGCCCTCCTCGTTTTCTCCGGGAAGCTCGGTCAGATGCAGACGCCGTCCGATAACGGAAGCTCTCTCTCCACCGTTGCCGACGACGGCTCGCAGAGCGGCGCGCCGGAGACGGCTCGCCCGTCTGGCGGATACAAGACCTTCGACCTCTCGACGGTGCCGGAGTATTCGGGTAAAGAGTACGCCGTCGTCAACTCGAACGAGCCTTTCTTCACGGAGGGCGACTATACTACGGAGCCGTTTGAAACATATTCTCCCCTCGATTCTCAGGGCAGATGCGGAGTCGCGTACGCGAATATCTGCCGCGAGCTGATGCCGACGAAAAAACGCGGCGACATCTATATGATAAAGCCTTCCGGCTGGCAGCACGTCGAATACGATTTCGTCGACGGCTACTCCCTCTACAACAGAAGCCACCTGATCGCGCACTCCCTCGCGGGAGAGGACGCGAACGAGCGCAACCTCATCACCGGCACGAGATACAT
>CADBTH010000113.1 GCA_902797495.1 uncultured Ruminococcus sp. | reverse complement strand
TGGCTCCAGAAGAAGCAGAGCGCGTTGCCCGAGGTGACCGTCATCTCTATCTCGAATGCGAGAGTCTCAAAGTTCGTCACGGTGTCGCCCGAGAAGTGCCCCGGATGCCTCTGGTCGCCGAAACCCGCCCAGCGCGAGAAGCCCTGACCGCGCTTTCCGTCTCTGCGGGAATCTTCGTAATACAGCTCGTTCAGCCGTTCGAGATGGGTCATTCCTCCCGTCCCCGCGACCTCGGGATAGATATAGTCCTGCTGCCAGTCGAGCCACCAGAAGTCGACTCCCTCGCGCTCTCTCGGGCGGTGCGCCCACCTGAAGAACGCGCTCATATAATCGGGGGACGACGCGTTGAATCTGAAATTCTTTTTGCCGGAAGCGCGGCTTTCGGCGTTTCTTTTTACGACCGCCTCTCTCTCGGGATGCGCCTCAAGATCGAAAAGCTCTTCTTTGTCCGGCACGGTCTCGCGGTATCCCGCTTCATCAAGCTCTTCGATAAAGGGTTTGTAAAACTCTTCGTTGTCCCTTATCCCGTCGCAGGGATGGTCGTTCAGCACCGCGGCGACGCCCTTTTCGTGAAGCGACCTCAAAAACCCCGCGGGGTCGGGAAAGCGCTCCTTCACCCACGTGTATCCCGTCCATCCGAGATTCCCTCCGGCATGGCCGTAGCCGAAATCGGTCAGATACTTTTTGTCCTTCGTACACCAGTCGTTGTGATGCCAGTCCATGTCGATCACCATAACGTCGAGGGGGAATCCGTGCTTTTCATACTCGTCTACTATTTCAAGATACTCCTCCGCCGTGAAGGCGTGCCATCTCGAATACCACGAGCCCATAAAATATTTTCTCGGAAGCGCCGCCTTTCCCGAGACCGCGGCAAGGTCGGAGAGCGCGGCGCGGTAATCGAGGCCGTACGCGAAGAGATAAATATCGACCTTGTGACGGGGGTCTCTCGACGTCGCGGCGCCGCCCGATATCAGAGTTTTTCCCGAATCGTCGACGACGTAAAAGCCGTCCCTCGAGAGGACGCCGTCGGGAACTGCGACGCGGCACGAGACTCCGTCGAGAGTCTTCAACGTACCGCCGAGATTGTTTTTAAGTTCGTCGCCGTATCTCCACTCAGCTTCGACGCCTCCCGTATGTATTTTTGCCGACAGCGTCTTTGCGGAAAACTCTCCGCCGCGGTAGGTCAGCGTCAGCTTCGGCGTTTCGACGGTCAGAATTCCGTCTTCAAGACGGAAGGCGGCGTCTTTCTGCACAGTCCTTCTCGCAAAGAAAGTCTCTTCGTCGACGAAAGCGCCGCCCTCGGCGTATTCCATCCGCACGACCCCGTCCCGCAGGACCGTAAACCTCGCGTTATCATAAGCGTAACTGTTCATATCAGTTGATCCTTTAATTCAATACTTTTAACGACCTTGTATGATCCGAGTTCGCCCGTCTCGGAAGTGCCGACGACGAGTTTATTTATTAAAAGCTTTTCCGGGAGCGGCGCGCATTTTACTGCTTCATACGCCGCGCCGACCCTCTCCGCATCGTCATCCATGAAAAGGGTCGTGTGGAATTGATAGTCGCAGTCGTACGGATGGATCCCGATTCCGTATTTTTCCGAGAGCTTTGTGTTCAGTTTGTCATTTATCGAATTCAGTTCCTCGCTCTCGCACATTCTGATCCACGCGATATTGCCCAAATACTCGATCCCCTTGATTCTGACGTAAAACGGTTTGAACGTTTTATACAGCTCAAGCAGAAAGTCGATCACTTCGCCGCTGATTTTATTATCAACGGGAAACGACATCTTCAAAGATATATGAAGCGGCAGAGTGAAATTCGAATGATCAAAACCGATCTCGTCCTCAACCTTTTTTGTAAGTTCCTTTATTTCTCCGAGCTGACTGTCGACGTCAGCACCTACCCAGATAAACATAACGATCTCCTTTATTTTTAATTGTCCTCATGCTTCGGATCATTATTCATATATTTTCACCTTTGAGATACATTTATCTGCATATATTATTGCACATTTTTGACCTTACTGCATATAATTCGCTCATTTTATATGCAGTAAGAACCGTTCAGCGTTTTTTCTTTATACGAAGTTCCCCTCCGAGAAACATATATCCGAGGGATTCTGCGATCCTTATCGACGGCGTATTTTCGACCTGCGCCACCCAGAGCGCAAGCTTGCCGCCGTCGACTGCCGCGGAGGTGGCGGAGGACGCCGTCATTCTTCCGTACCCTCTTTGCCTGTATTTCGGACGGGTAAAAACCTGCATCGAGCAGGTATTTTCAAAATCTCCGCCGTTCGGTCTGAAATACGAAACGCTTATAATTCGCTCATCGTGCAGTACGCAGAATAAACGGTCGTCAAATTCTTCGCCCAGAATAAACCGTTCGTCTCCGCGGCAAACCGTCTCGACCCCATGTGTTCCGGCAGGGGTGAACAGTTCTTCCGAACACACGAATTCCAACGTATGAGTACAGTTGTATTCGATATCCCGCACGTACTCTTCGCTCGGCTCAAGCAAATAACCTGAAACGTCGAGTCCCATGACCCCGAGAATATCTCTGTATAACAACGGAGACCGTATTATTTCGGATAATTTTAGCTTTGAAAGATAATCGCATAGTATTTGTTTGTGCGCTTCATCAACCGAGATATATGCGCTGTTTAAGTTACAGACGATCCGCAAAAGATCGTCTCCCGAAGCTTCTGTCACGACGGTCTGCCCGGACGGTATATCATATCCCGTCCGCGCAAGCAGATCCCGCGCGGCAAAATCTTCGATTTGTTTTGTATTTTTCATAAATGATCCTCCTTTGATAAAAACAGACGTCGACGAAATCGGCGTCATCATTTATCCGGGAGAACTGTCATACAGCGGACAAAATGATATGCGATCCCGTCGAAATATTTCTTCTCATTTTGTCCACCTCGCTTTCTTATTAATTTTATTATATTTTAACTTATTTTCAATACGAAGTCAAGATAATTCTTGAATGCTTCCCTATGTCT
>CADBTH010000112.1 GCA_902797495.1 uncultured Ruminococcus sp. | reverse complement strand
TTTTTGCCCGCCCTTATCATTTATTAAAAAAATATCACTGTAACTGTCTGTATTTTTTCTATTTCATCATTGCCGGTGTGGCAAGTTTGTCTTCACTCTGAGGCGCCTCACGGCGCCTTTTTTTATTTTCCCGCGAGCGCGGCTCCCATTTCGAACGCGCGTCTGCATTCTTCGGGGAAGACCGTCTCGCGGCGTCTGATCTTTTCCTCGGGATCGAACAGGGTCCACGGCCAGTCCGTTTTGCCGTAATCCTTCAGCTGAAGCGTATTTCCGCTGACGAGCGTCTGCGTCGGCCCGACGAAGCGGTCGAGCGTTTGTTTATAGCCGCTCAGCAGTCCGGAATACGCCATATCCGGCGCGTTGCTCGTCATGATCAGAAGCACCGGTACCGCGCGTTCTCTGCAGCAAGGAGAGGCGACGTTGTACGTCAGATTCTGAAAGATGAGGCGCTCGTAGAGCGCGCGGAAGGACGACGTCATCTCGGACAGGTAGTTCGGCGAGCCGATTATCAGCCCGTCCGACTCTCTTATCGCGTCGAGCACCGGGGTAAGGCCGTCTCGGCAGACGCACCTTCCCTTGAACTTTTCCTTTTTGCATCCGAAGCAGGAGATGCATCCCGTATATCTTTCAAGCCTGAAAAGGTCGAACCGCACAATCTCAGCGCCGGCGCTCTCTGCTCCCTTTGCCGCCTCGGTTATAAGTGTGTCCGTGTTCCATCCTTTTCTCGGCCCCGCGTTGACCGCTATGATCTTCTTACTCATCTCGTTTTCCTCCCGATATCCGCGTCTCTATTTTGATTATATAATATTGTTCTTAAAAATTCAACAAGACGCGGCGGGAGATACGGGAAAAATTTTACGGTTTTTTTCGATATCTATTGACACGGTGTCAACAACGTGCTATAATACGGTTGCTGACACGGTGTCAATTTACCCTTTAAGGAGTTATTACAATGATAAAAGGAACGCCCGAGCTGATAGCGGAGCGCCGCGAGGCGATAGTGAACGCCTGCGAGAAGCTGTACCGGACGATGAGCTTCAAAGACATAACGCTGAAGGAGATCGGAAACGAAGTGCCTTTCTCCCGCCCCACGATTTACAACTATTTTCAGACGAAGGAGGAGATCTTTCTCGCTCTGTTTGAAAGGGAGTACGACCGCTGGAACGCCGACCTCGAAGCGATCGCGGCGAAGGACGGCGGGATGAGCCGGAAAGAGGTGGCGCAAGCCCTCTCCCGCTCCCTCGAAAAAAGGGTGCAGCTGCTCAAGCTCCTCTCCATGAACAACTACGACATGGAAGCGAACAGCCGCGAGGAGATCCTGACTTCCTTCAAGTCGTCCTACGGCAGATCGATGGAAAACTTCCGAGCGATTATCGGAAAGTTCTGCCCCGATATGAACGGCGAGCAGATACAAAACGCCGTCCGCGTCTTCTATCCTTTCATGTTCGGTATCTATCCGTACACGGCGGTGACGGAAAAGCAGAAGAGAGCGATGAGGGCGGCGAACGTGGACTTCACGGAACAGACGGTTTACGAACTTACCCTCGCCTTCCTGACAAATCTTTTGGGCGAGTGACGAAAGCGGGTTGAACAAATGAGCATATCGATCAATCTTTACTACAGAGGCGAGAACGGGGCCGCGAGGAAATTCGTCCGGGAGATGGAGAACGGCGGCATTGCCGACGAGATCCGCGCGGAAGAGGGAAACCTGATGTACCGCTACTTTTTTCCCGCCGACGACGAAGAGTGCGTTCTTCTGATCGACGTATGGCGCGACCAGGAGTCGCTCGACGCGCATCACGCGAGCCCGATGATGGAAAAGATCTCAGCGCTTCGGGAAAAATACGATCTTCATATGACGGCGGAGAGATATATTTCGGAAAATATGTCCGGCGGGGACAGCCGGTTCTTAAGAAAATAAAGGAGATATCAAAATGAGTGAAAAAATAGTACAGACAGCGGGAAGAGATCAGCTCGGAGATTTCGCTCCGACGTTCGCGCACCTCAACGACGACATTCTGTTCGGCGAGGTCTGGAACGAGGAGGCGATAGACGTCAAAACCAAGTGCATCGTCACGGTCGTTGCGCTGATGTCCTCGGGCATCACGGACTCGTCGCTGACGTATCATCTGCAAAACGCGAAGGCTCACGGCGTGACGAAGGAAGAGATCGCCGCAGTCATAACGCACGCAACGATGTACGTCGGATGGCCCAAGGGATGGGCGGTGTTCCGTCTCGCGGGAGAGGTCTGGCGCGAGGACGACGACGGCGTGAGCGAAAAAGAAAAATATGAAAAATCGATATTCTTCCCCGTAGGAGAGCCGAATCCCTACGGCGAGTTCTTCGTCGGTCAGAGCTACCTCGCTCCCGTATCGACCGAGCAATTACCCGTGTTCAACGTGACGTTCGAGCCCGCCTGCCGCAACAACTGGCATATCCATCACGCGACGTCCGGCGGCGGTCAGATGCTCATCTGCGTCGGCGGCAGAGGCTTCTATCAGGAATGGGGCAGGAAGCCGGTCGAAATGACCCCCGGCACGGTGGTCAACATTCCGCCCGAAGTCAAGCACTGGCACGGAGCCGCTCCCGATTCGTGGTTCTCCCACCTCGCGATCGAAATCGCGGGCGAGGGAACGTCGAACGAGTGGCTCGAAGCAGTATCGGCTGAGGACTACGGAAAACTTCACTGACGGAGGAGTATATGAAAAAAATAGTATCACTTTTGATAGCTTTGACTCTTCTCTTCGCGCTCGCGTCCTGCGGCGCACCATCGCAGACCGGTAAAGATACCGGGACTGACAGCGCGCCGGATACGGCGGACACGCCCAAAGAGAGCGGCGCGGCTGAGCCGGAAGACACGTCTCCCGCAGAAGCGGAGACCGTTCCCGAAGAGACCTCTGAAGAGAGCGACGCGGGTCGGGACGTGCTCGTCGTCTTCTTCTCCGCGACCGGAACGACGAAGGGCGTCGCCGAAAAGATCGCAAGGATCGAGGACGCCGACCTTTACGAGATCAGAGCGGAGGTCGAATACACGGCCGCCGACCTCGACTGGAACGACAGAGACAGCCGGACGACTATCGAACAGAACGACAAAAGCGCGCGCCCCGCGATAGGAAGCGAGCGCATCTCCCTCGACGGATACGAAAAAATCTACGTCGGCTTCC
>CADBTH010000111.1 GCA_902797495.1 uncultured Ruminococcus sp. | reverse complement strand
GAATTTTCCGATCTCAAAAATCGTTCTCCGGAAATCGGAGGTCGTTTTGGAGGTCGTTTTTTAAAAATCGGGATTTTGAAAATCCCACAACCCCTGTGCTGACAGGGATTTGCGGTTTTCGGGTACTTCGGAACGCACTGGATTTTGAGTCTGTCAAGTCTGCCAATTCCATCACACCGGCGTCACCGACGTTCAGTATATCATACTTTTTTTTCTTTTGCAAGTCTCGGCTGACAATAAATTTAAATCAAAAAACGCATGATTATTGCAACCGGTAAAAAAATATGATAAAATGTCGATGGAATATTATTTCAAGTCAGACGATCTGAGGAAACGTATATGGAAAACGCTCCGTACGGTCTTTCTTTCGCAGAAGTCGAGGAAAGGCGGCAAAACGGCCTTGACAACCGCGAGATCGCTCCTCCGACGAAGTCGGTGGGGCAGATCTTCGCGTCTAATATATTTACTTATTTCAACGCGATCTTTACGATACTCGGCGCGGGGATAATCGTCGCCGGAGTCGTCAGCAAGACGGACGTTCTCCGCATCGTGAAGGATCTCGGCTTTATGGTGATCGTCATCATAAACACGGCGATCGGTATCATCCAGGAGCTGAGGTCGAAGAAGACGCTCGACAAGATGGCGCTTCTGACGGAGAGAAAGTGCGCCGTCGTCAGGGAAGGAAAAGAGTATTCCGTCGGAGTTCACGACACGGTGCTTGGCGACGTCGTGATCTTCAGGGCGGGCTCGCAGATATTTGCGGACGCGTCGGTACTTTCGGGAGAGGCGATAGTCAACGAATCGCTTATCACGGGAGAGGCGGACGAGATCAAAAAGTCCGAAGGGGAAGAGCTGATCTCCGGCTCGTTCGTCATGAGCGGGGAGTGCGCCGCGGTGCTTACCGCGGTGGGAGAGAACAGCTTCGCCTCGAAGCTGACTCTTGAAGCGAAGCGCGCGAAGAAGCGCGGCAAGAGCGAGATGATGCGCTCTCTGACGAGACTCGTCACCGTCATCGGCATACTTATTATCCCGCTCGGAGCGGGGATGCTCATAAAAGAGATGAACATCAATGGGACCGACCTTCATGACGCCGTCGTGCACACGGTCGCGGCTCTCGTCGGAATGATACCGGAGGGGCTTTATCTGCTCACGAGCCTCGCGCTCGTCACCTCGGTCGTGAGGCTGACGAAGAAAAAGACTCTCGTCCACGAGATGGACTGCATAGAGACGCTCGCGCGCGTCGACGTTCTCTGCGTCGACAAGACGGGAACGATCACCGAGAACAAGATGACGGTCGAAAACGTCATACCGCTCATAAAGGAGACGACGGAGGAGCGCGTCTGGTCGCTTCTCGCGGACTACGTCGGCTCGCACAGCGACGACAACATAACGATGGAGGCTCTGAAACAGCACTTCGCCCGCGAGGGCAGCAGGCAGGCGACGGAGGTCCTTCCGTTCACGTCGTCGAGAAAGTACGGCGGCGCGTCGTTCGACGACGGCTCGACGTATCTGCTCGGAGCTCCCGACGTTATAATGGGCGCCGATTACGGCTCGATATCGGGCAGCGTCGACGAATACTCCGCGAAGGGATGCCGCGTGCTTCTGTTCGCGGCGTTCTCGGGCGACGTCGCGTCTCCCGTCGCGTCGGGCGAGATATACCCCATAGCTCTGATACTTCTTGCGAACAAGATACGCGAGAGCGCCGGAGAGACCTTCCGATACTTCGCCGAGAACGACGTCACGGTCAAGGTCATTTCGGGCGACAACGCGATGGCGGTCTCCGACGTCGCGCGCCGCGCCGGTATCGCGAACGCCGAAAAATACGTCGACGCGAGGGAACTCGCAACGGACGAGGATATCGCCGCGGCGGCTCTTGAATACACCGTTTTCGGCAGAGTCACTCCCGATCAGAAGAAGAAGCTGATCCACTCCATGAGAGAGGCGGGTCACAAGGTCGCTATGACCGGAGACGGCGTCAACGACGTGCTCGCTCTGAAGGAGGCGGACTGTTCCGTCGCCATGGCGTCGGGCTCCGACGTCGCGTCTCACGCGTCGCACATAGTTCTTCTCGATTCCGACTTCTCCTCGATGCCGAGCGTAGTGGCTGAAGGGAGGCGCGTCATCAACAATATCGAACGCTCCGCGTCCCTTTATCTGTGGAAGAACATCTTCTCCTTCGTTCTGACTCTCATAACGCTGATCTTCCTGATGCCCTATCCTTTCGAGCCGTCTCAGCTCACGTTCATATCCGCCCTGACTATCGGCTTCCCGTCGTTCATCCTCGCTCTAGAGCCGAACCGCAGTCTCGTCCGCGGACACTTTATGAGAAACGTCTTGTACAGGTCTCTCCCCGCCGCGATAACTATCATCGCCTCCGTCGTCGGGGTCATGCTCGTCGCGGGGCAGCTCTCCGTGCCGCGCACCGAGATATCGACGATCTGCGCGATGATAGTGGGGCTCGTTGGCATCCTGATGCTCTATTCGACGTCGAAGCCGTTCAACTGGATCAGGGTCGTTCTTCTCATCGCGATGACAGCGGTCTTCGTGACGGGGGCGATCTTCGGCGCGAAGGTCTTCTCGTTCGTTCCGCTCGGAAAATCGGGAAAGATCACGCTCGCGGTCTTTTCGGCGCTGACCGTTCCCGCGTATTTCGGCATTCGCGGCTTCTTCGATAAAGCCGGCGAAAAGGTGACTTCGCACCGTGTGAAAAAGGCGGAAAAGAAGGCGG
>CADBTH010000110.1 GCA_902797495.1 uncultured Ruminococcus sp. | reverse complement strand
TCCATCTTGTCGCGGATCGGCTTTATGATCTTCGAGCGCGCGACGATGGACTTCGAGTATTTCTCCTGATTGATGCCCTTCTGACCGTCGGGATCGGAGCTCTCAAGGTAGATCATAGCCGGCAGCTTTTCGAGGCGCCAGTTGAGCTTTGCCACCTGCCAGTCGTCGACCGTTGAGAGGGACTTCAGACTGCGGCAGCGCACGTTGATCTTCGTGAGGGGATCGTAGCTCCACTCGACGTCAACTCTCGACGCGCCCGCCTTGTACGCTTCCTCGACGACCATTTTGACGAATTCCGGCTGGTCGAGATCTGCCCATACCAAAACTATATCTCCTTTTTTGACGTTGACGCCCGTTCCGGCTATCAGCTTCGCATATTTTCTGAGTACTGTTTTTTTCATATCTTAAGATCCTTTCCGATTTGTATAAAGTCAGTTTTTGATAAGGTCCCACGGGGTTATCATCCCGCGCAGAGGAGAACGGCGGTCGCCGTTCTTTGCGACGAAGACAGCCGCGACTCGTCTCTGCTTCGGCCCCGTGCTTCGGAACATATTCTTCACTTCCGAAAGAGTTGCCCCCGGCTCGCAGAAGAGATACTGCTCGGCGCGGTGGACGTTCGCCGGAAGAAAGTCCTTCATGTCCGAGAGGAGAAGCGCCCCGTCGATGACGACCCCCGGACGGCTCTTTACGAATTCAAAGACCGCGCCGATGCTGAACACTCCTTCGAGCGCGCCGTCACCGTTCACCACGGGTACGTGTGAGAAGCCCCTCTTCTCCATTCTGACGAGGAGCGAGGAGACTGAGTCGCCGTAAGACGCGGTGACGATCTCGCCGACCGGAGTCGCGATCTTTATCGCCGTGAGCGGATTCTCCACCTCGTAAATGATGCGGCGGAGCGCTTCGATGAGATTGTCGCTCGGAACGACGGGCATCTCGCCCTCGTAGTAGGGATGGTGAGAGAGGATGTTCCTGATCTCGCGGCAAAGGTCGATCTCGTCGTAGTGCTTCCTGCCGTCCGTGTTCATGTATTCGTATACGGGACTCGAGTACTTGAGCTTTCGCCCCGCGTAGTATTCTTTCAGACTGTCCTCAAGGGTTCTGTAAAGATCGAGAAACGTTTCTACGCTGTTCATAATAACCTCTGAAATTGAAGATTTTATTTCGAAAAATACGCTATTTGAGGATTTTATTGCTTGCAAAACGCAATATCTTGTGTTCTGATTATTTCCTCTACGGTATATTGTATAGTACGCCGCCATGTCCTGAAAACGACATTTTATGCAGAAAATATGTGATACAATAAAGAAAACCGAGGATTTGGAGGAAAAAATGAACACCGAAGTAAAAGACAATGAAGTGCTGTCCGAAATAGAAGAAGAATCGATCAGGATACGCGGAGACGAAACTCTGTCGTACTGCCTGTACCGCGGAGAGAAAAACGGAAGAGAGTCGTATTCCATCCAAGCGGTGCAGTATAAGCGCGGGATAAGGCTGTGTCAGGCGACCGCCTGCGACGTTTCGAGCAGATATGAGGCGGCAAAGGCGATCTTCGACGCCGTCACGGACGGATACGTAGAGCCTTACATACTCTGCGACGTGGTCTACGATCTTCTCCCGTAAAGATCAGAAATAGATAAGGTAAGCTATCGCCGCCTGAAAGATTATCATAAGGGGCAGACATACCATAAACCTCGAGTGCCTCGTCTTGTGACGGATAACGAGCATCGTGAGAAACATGAAGAGCGCGCCGCCGAAGGCGGAGAGTGTCATCAGAGTCGCTTCCGAGACTCTCGTCCGACCCTTTTTCTTCGACCTGAGCTTGTCCGCGATACATACGATAACGGACGCGACGGACGTTATGACCGCAATAACGATCAGCAGCCAGGCGACGACGGAGCGCAGATCCGTATTCCCGTCCCACGTTATCCTGAGAAATGAGATATGGCTTATCATAGCGCGCCGCCTCCCCCGCCGTCCGTCTGAGGCGCGGGAAATTTCGAGGCTTCCATTTGCGCCATCTCGTCGCACCTCTCGTTGTAGGGATGCCCCGCGTGACCCTTGACCCATTCGTACTCTATCGTGTGGATCTCTTCGAGCGCGAGCAGCTCTTCCCAGAGCTCGGGGTTGAGCGCCGGGGATTTGTCGGCTTTTTTCCAGCCCTTCGCCCGCCAGCCCTTCGCCCAGCCTTTTTCAAGGCCGTCGATCAGGTATTTCGAGTCGGAGCAGAGATGCACCTCGCAGGGCTCTTTGAGAGCCTTCAGCGCCATTATCGCGGCGGTCAGCTCCATTCTGTTGTTAGTGGTCTCGGGCTCTCCTCCGGAAAGCTCCATCTCGTGCTTTCCGTAGACGAGAACGGCGCCCCAGCCGCCGGGACCGGGGTTGTACCTGCACGAGCCGTCCGTATATATATCAACTTTTTTCAAAGCGCGACCTCCGGAAAATCGATATATTCAGTATATCATAAGTCTTTTGTCTTTACAAGTATTTATTATTATTGATTTTTAAAGAATAATTACTTAAAGTGATTGACAAGGGCACGCGAAAAATGTATAATAGGGATAAGTTTTTTGCAAAAATATTCGGAGGGTGTGGTTTAATGAAGTTTTTTGAAGAGTTGTCGGGATTCGATCCCGAGGTCGGCGCGGCTTGCGCCGCGGAGCTTGAAAGGCAGAGAGGGAATATCGAGCTTATCGCGTCGGAAAACATCGTGTCGGAAGCGGTGCTTCTCGCCGCAGGCGGAGTTCTGACGAATAAATATGCGGAAGGTTTTCCGTCCAAAAGATACTACGGCGGCTGCCAGTTCGTAGACGTAGTCGAGAATATCGCGCGCGAGAGAGCAAAGAAGCTCTTCGGCGCGGAACACGCGAACGTTCAGCCCCACAGCGGCGCGAGCGCAAACCTCGCGGCGTTCTTCGCGTTCGCTGAGCCGGGCGACACGATAATGGGTATGAGCCTTTCCGAGGGAGGCCACCTCTCCCACGGGTCTCCCGTCAATATTTCCGGCAAATATTTCAACATAGTTCCCTACGGAGTCGACGAAGAGACCGAGATGCTGAACTACGACGAGATCGCGCGGATCGCGCTCGAAGTGAAGCCGAAGCTGATCGTAATCGGAGCGTCCGCTTATTCGAGGACGATAGATTTCAAAAGATGCCGCGAGATCGCGGACGAGGCGGGCGCGTATCTCATGGTCGATATGGCTCACATCGCGGGACTTGTCGCCGCAGGTCTCCATCCGAGCCCCATCCCCTACGCCGACGTCGTAACGACAACGACTCACAAGACTTTGCGCGGGCCCCGAGGCGGAATGATCCTCTGCCCCGAGAAGTACGCGAAGCGGATAGACAAGGCGGTATTCCCCGGAACTCAGGGCGGCCCCCTCATGCATATCATCGCCGCTAAAGCGGTAGCGCTCGGTGAGGCGCTGACGGACGAGTTCAAGGACTATCAGAGACGCATCGTCGAGAACGCCGCAGTCCTCGCGGATTCACTCAAAGCCGAGGGCTTCAGACTCGTTTCCGGCGGCACGGACAACCATCTGATGAATATCGACCTGCGCTCCTTCGGTATCTCCGGCAAGGAGATGGAGGCGCGCCTCGACGCCGTCCATATAACGGCGAACAAGAATACGATCCCGCGCGACCCCGCGAGCCCGTTCGTGACGAGCGGCCTGCGCGTAGGTACTCCCGCAGTAACGACGAGAGGCTTCGGAACGGAAGAAATGAAACGCATCGCGCGCTTTATGAAGAGCGTCGCGACGGATTTCGAAGGAACGCGCGAGGCGGTCAACGCCGAGGTCACACGGCTCTGCGCGAAGTTCCCGATCTATTGATAAAATCTGCTGTTTAAAAGGATCATATATTTTGAAGAAGCCGGCAAAACCGGCTTCTTTTTTAAACAAAAAATAAATTTTCGAGATAAACCTGCTATTTTTAACAGAAAAAAACATATATAGTACGTAAGGGGAAAAGGATTACACTATACAAACGTTGAAAGAGAATTACACGGTAAAACGGCGGTGTAGTTTTCTACAAAAAAACCGGTGTCAAATTGTGCTGTTTGCCAAAATCCCAACGAGCCTATTGACACTTTAATCTATCGATTGTAAACTATATTCGGGACGTCGGTCGCTTATATCCGTAGACTTTTTTGGAAAAAGTTCAAAGACACAGAACCGTCCCCTGTCTTACCCTGTCTTACATATTTCGAATAGGAGTTTGTATGAAAAAATATCAAACCGTTTTAGTCGAGTGCGAAAAAGGAGTTTTGCTACAAGAAATTGTTAAGAAAATAATTTTAGGTTTTAAATATAACAGACGCCTGTTTGAAATATTCTCATTAAAAACCGAAAAGATTAAAACAAAAAAGACAAAAGAGCTGTATGAGCGTATCAATCTTGAGAGATTTGCTTACTCATATATTCTACCGCATCTGAAGAATCCGGATTATCCGCAATATTCAAATTATCCCGGGCCGAAGTGGCACAGCATTTCCAATTTGGATTTAAATTGGGAAAACGGAAACCCCAACTTATGCGACAACATTGACGAGGGAACGTTTTTAGACATAGTTGATTTTTGCGAGACACTAAAAAGCACCGAGTTTAGTTCTTTTATGGTAGGAATCGACGAAATTCAATGGAGCGGTGAGCCGGTTGATCATGGAACATACTTCAGAAAAAAAGCGAGAACAGCGTTTGATATCGGAGAGGGGTATTTATCCAACTGTATTTTGATTACAAGAACATCAATTCAAAAGCCAAATTTGATAGTTCGACTTTCGTGCGAAAGTAAATACAGAAACCTTGATGCTGTAAACGGATTGATTGAGTCTCTCGGCAAAGTGATATCAGAAAAAGAACAATATGCGCCTTCAAATGAAGTTGAGCGAGAAGAATGGGAAAAGATTTACGAAAACACAGAAATTAAAATCAATAAGTTCAAGTTAGAACTTCCTGAGTTGATAGACAGCCTGCCCAATGAAGTAAAAGAGTTGGCGTTGATTGAGAATATCGGAGGAACGACCCGTGTTTTACCTTACCCAAAAGATAAGATCAACATCAGAAAAATTGAAAAAGAAATACTTACCTGCGACGGATGGTCAATAAAAAACAAGGATTCGTTATTCCGCTCGACCGTAACAAGCAAAGTGATCGACAATATAGAGTATAAAACGTATATCGATTCTCTTCACGGAGGGCATCATCTTCAACTTCTGTTTTCGTGTTCTTCTCCCATGTTTGAATTAAGTGTACATAGTACGTATATCGCTGATCCTCTTGATGAAGAGCAGGCAAAGAATTATTTGAAGAATGCAAAAATTCTCAGGGATGCGTTTGTCGAAACAGTTAGTGCAAAATGATTTCTTTTTATCAATGCGATAGTAAAACAGTAAGACAGTGGGCGGTTAGCGTGAAAACGAAGTGTAGGATCGAGGAAAAAAGAGCGCAAGAAACAAGCACTGCTAAACAGAACTGAAAAACGAAAAGACAGGGGTCTGTCCCCTGTCTTAGTAGTCGCGGAGGAGGTAAAATCAGATGCGAAATAAAATGAGAAAAGTATTGCTTATATCAGCAATAGCGATAGTAACTGTAGTTTTATTATGGCTTTTTGTTATAACGCCTTTTCTTGCGCCGAGAATACGAACGCCTTTCATATATCATAATACAGAATCTTATATATCCGGCGAGTATAAGAATTATTCGGGAGGACAGATTGCATACGAGCTTTTTCCTAATCCGCAAGAAATCGGTACTTATGAGGAGCTTGAGTTTATTTATGCAAATAATTTTTGGAAATCTTCACCGTTTTCAAGATGGGGGAATTCTTATTTACTAAATATTCATTATAGTGAATCAGAATATGAAAAAAGCACAGCTTTGTTTAGTAGCAATTACGCTTTAAAAAGCTATGATGAAAAAGATGTTTATGTATCTCGTGACGGATTTGTATTCTCAAAAAAGCTCTCGTCAGATCAGGATGAGACAATCCACAATTTCTATATAATTTTTTATGACGAAACTAAAATGATAAGTTTCGTTTTCATTGAAAACGATACGCTTAAGTCCAGGAGAGCGTTTGTAGATTTAAACGTATTTGTTGAAGGCAGCATATCTGGGAAATTTGATACTGCCGATGAAGAAATCGCATATGAAGAATATATGAAAAACAAGTATTACTATTAACAGTAAGATATGGACCTGTTCTATGTCTTAACAAAGTTCGGAAGTAAGGCAGTGGTCTGTCCCCTGTCTTATGTGGACTTTGATAATAATGACGAGGAGATGGAATTAAATGATTACCTTGACCGGGCGGTTTCTTCGTTTTTTGGAAACGTTTTTGACTAAAAATAATAGCTTTGTTGAAGTCATAACAAGAATTATTGCAGGTGTCAGAATAATATCAGTTCCGTTTTCATTAATGTGTATTTCTGCTTCTGTAAATTTCTTCTCTATTTTTATGCACTTTAGCACAGTGTTCATTGTTGCAGATTCGCTTTCTATTGAAAAAGGAGAAAAAATATTAAGTCTCTTCTATCTTCTCCTTTTTGTGTTATCTGTATTTTGTGGTATATGTTTGGTTTTGTTTGCTGTTCTTCCTGGGAAAAGACACTTTTTATCACTTATGTTTATAGTTGATCTGATTTTTGATATAATATGTATAATATGGTCGTTAATTAAAGGAACAGTTGCAGTGACAAAAATACTTGCGATTGTAATCGCTTTGATATCTATTATTTTGGTTCTTGTTAAGTTGAAGATTGATAAAACAAGCGACGGTTCTATGTCTTAACAAAGTCTGTGAATCAGCACGACCCCGGCGCGTAAGACAGGGGACGGTTCTGTGTCTTCGTTAAAAACACGGACGCTTGAATAAGCGTCCGCAATCAAAAGTTCTTTGCCGAGGCTTTCTTTCAAGAAAGCCG
>CADBTH010000109.1 GCA_902797495.1 uncultured Ruminococcus sp. | reverse complement strand
CGACGCGGAGGAAACGGCTGCGGCGGCGGATAAGATCGTCAAAATATTTGCGCATTAAAACAGCGGCGGGTCGTCCCGCCGCTGTAATATTATTTGATTACCCCGTGCAGTCCGTCGCACGTCAGCTTATCCGAGAGCGCGATCAGTTCCTCGACCGTGGAGCGCTTGCCGTCCGCCACCCACTTACAGTAGATGTTGACGTTGATAAAATTGACGTGTTCGAGCAGAACGCTCTGCGTGAAGCGGTCGAGCTTTATGAAAGCGGGCGACTTCTTCCACGTTTCGGAGGTGACCCTGTTTATCATCTTCTGCCTGATATAACTGTAGCTTCCCGACGAGCAGGTTATCTTTTCGAAGACCTTCCCCTGCGCGCAGGAGAATTCAAAAAACGCGCGGTTGACTTTTCTTATCTCGTCGGGCAGCTTGTAGTCCTTTATCATATCGATATACGCGGACGATATTTCAAACTGAAGCTCGGCAAGCAGATCGTCGAGGGTCGGATAGTAGTGATAAAACGTCTTCTTGTTTATCCTCGCTCTGTCGCAAAGCTCCTTCACCGTTATCTTTTCGTAATCCTTCTCGCATATCAGATCCTCAAAGCATCCCTTTATCGCCTCGATCGTCTTGACCACGCGAAGGTCTTCGTTGCCTGTCAGTATCACGGTCTCTCTCCTTTCGGGAATATGTAACTACAGTTGCATTATACCGTCACAACCCGACTTTGTCAAGCGCTTACGCTCTCTCAAAATCCGGACGCCACGCGGCGAAGCTGTCGAGCTGTGCGTCGGTGCGGTTGTAGTACCTTCTTCCCTCGTCGAGCGCGGAGATCATTTCCATCTCGGTGTCTGTCAGACGGAAGTCGAGAATATCGAGGTTGTCGCGGATGTGGTCGACGTTGCGGCTGCCGGGTATCACGGCGAATCCCATCTGAGTGTGCCAGCGGAGGATTATCTGCGCGGGCGTCTTCCCGTATTTTTCGCCGAGCGTCGCAAAGATCGGCTCGTTGATCAGTTTTTTATCGCCGTGTCCGAGCGGATACCAGCTCATGAGCCTTATCCCGTACTTGTCGAGCGTCGCGCGAAGCTCCTTCTGCGTGAAATACGGGTGAGCCTCGACCTGAATGAACTGGGGAACTATCTCCAACTTCCCCTCGAGTTCTTCGATATATTTCCCCTCGAAGTTTGAAATTCCGATAGATCTTGCCTTTCCCTCGCGGTAAGCCTTTTCGAGCTGACGGTAACCGGCGGGCCAGTTTCCCGCGGGCTGATGGATATAAAGCAGATCGACGTAGTCGACGCCGAGGCGCTCGAGGGTCTCGTCGACCGCCCCCGGATTCTCGTATTCGCTCGGCCAGAGCTTTGTCGAGAGGAAGATCTTTTCGCGCTCAACGCCGGAATCTCGCATACCGCGCCCGACTGCGCGCTCGTTGACGTAGGCGTTCGCCGTGTCGACGAGAGAGTATCCCATCTTCAGAGCTTCGCGAACGCTGCGCTCAGCGTCGGCGGGCTGCAGCATGTAAGTGCCGATACCTATGACCGGGCATTCGATCCCGTTGTTCAGTTTCATCGTTTCCATATCAAATCTCCTTTGTAATCACCACGTCGACGCGGCAGAGCCTGTCATCTTCCACGTCCCATTTATTCTTTCAAGCGTAAAATCTCCGCGAAGGCGCCACTTGTGCCGACCTCCGCCGTAGACTGCCGCGAGTACGACGCTCTTCCCTACCATCTTCGCGCAGTCACCCTCGACCGTCACCGCGATCGACTCGTGCTCGGCTGAATAGTAGTTGAAAGTGCCATCCTCAAGGCCGCGAAGGAATTCTTCCGCCGACTGCCTGACCCCCGTCATGTGCCTCAGCTCATAAGAGTCCACCATCAGAGCGCGAAGACCCTTTGCATCCTTTTCTATCATCCGCCGCCAGTACTCGCGGTAGATCTCTTCGATCAGTTCTTTGTCGTTCATCGTCACAACGTCGCTCACATAACTCTGTTCGACTTCAGCCATCTTTCAACGGCGCTCTTGCAGTTTGCGGCGTCGCTGCCGGTGACGGCAAGACCGCGCTTCACGTCAGCTCCCGGTGCGCACTGCTTTACCGTCCTCTCGCTGCCGCCCATTCCGCTTCCTTCGTTGGTGCATAGCGGAAGGATCGTCTTTCCCGAAAAGTCGTATCTTTCAAGGAACGTCGCGACCGCCATCGGGATCGTTCCCCAGTAGTTCGGGTACGCGAGGATCACGGTGTCGTATCCGTCGAGACTATCGGGGTAAGATACGAGCTCGGGTCTCGCCTTAGCCTGAAGATCCTTCTTCGCCTCGTCGATGCAGGTCATGTATACGGGAGAATAGGGCTTCTTCATTTCGATCTTGAAGACGTCCGCTTCAATCAGCTCGCGTATCTTTCCGACCGCGACTTCGGTATTCCCTACTTTGATATACCTCATCGACCCGCCGAAGTAGTTTTCGTCCGCTCTTGAAAAGAATGCAATAAGTGTTTTCATTTTATTATCCCCCTTTGGAATTGGAAACCGTGGTTTCTTATTTCTGATTCAATTATATTCGTTTTCTCAGGAGAATCAACCGTCACTTATTCGGGGAAAGTGAGAAAAGCAACCTTTTTTGAAAAACGGTTGCTTTTCTTTTGTTCTGTTATTCTTTTTATTCCGTCATCCGAGCGCCGCCTCAAGGCGCGCCTTAAGATATTCGTACCTCAGCCTCTTTTCTTCCTTTGCGAAGTGCTCCTCTCGCGACTGTTCCGGACATTCTTCGTAGTTAAGCGCCTTCCCGCCGAACTGCTCGCTCGTCAGATCGAATACGCAGTCCCCGACTACGTTGAAGCAGTGAACGCTTCCGTTCTCGAGCGGAATACCGAAAACCTTCCCGCCGAAAATATCCTGCATCAGAAACGCCGTTATCGAGCATTGACCGAGAGTCTTGTTCTCCTTCGTCCACTCGCTCCTCATCCTCGGCGCGCAAGTGTCGGCGCACCAGATATCCGAGAGAAGGTCGTAATAGTCGCGCGGAGTAAACCCCCGAGCGTCCGTGACGTCCGCCGTCTCCCAGCCGTAGAACTTGTATTTTTTCTTCTTGTCACGCCCCATCATCGCCCCGTACGCTTCTTCATCCCAGACGACCCTCTCCGGCCCGAGCGTTCCGTACATCGTGTTCTCAAACGAATACGTCATCTTCGCGCCCTTGATCAGCCTCTCGTTGTCAACGTCGTCTCTGAAAGTGCCGAGCCGTTCAAATATATCTTCCGTTATCTCGTAATCGTACTGTTCGCGCCCCTCCCGGCTCGTGTACATGATCTCGGCGAAATACCGCCCCGTCTCCGGGTCAAAAAACGCCGTCCAGTTGTTCCCTCTTTTTTCTCTTTTTTTATCCATATTTTCTTCTCCGCCCGATCGGGTTCGCCGCAAGTATTCATTCGACCGTATATCCTTCGGATGCCAATACCGCAAACGCCCGCTCATAGTTTTCTTCTTTCACGAGAATATAGTCCGTGTTGTAAGTCGATACCGCAAAGACGCCGATCCCGTTCTCCGCGAGTATGCCGGTCAGCCGAGACAGGATCCCTATCATGGAAAAGTCGAGAACTCCCTGAATGCGGAAGCACCTCCACCCGTCGTCGCGCTCGAGAGCGTTCTCCTGCGTACTCTCCGTTTTGCATACCAACGATAATTCTTCATCGGTCTTCCCTATAAAATAGAAGTCATCGTCCGCTTTGATCCCCGACCCGTCCGGCACTTTGCAGACAGTAAGTCTGTGGCCGATCCTCTTTAATACCATCTCTGCCGTCTCCTTCCGCGCTCCCGCTTCCCGGTCTCTTTAACAAATCTATTATAACCGAAACGGGCAAACTTTGCAACATATAACGCGCCCATGCGTTTGGGCTATGTTGAAAAAGTGTATTTCACCCGCGCCGAACTCAACGCCCTTTCCGACCTTTCCGCCTTCTCCTTCGGCTTCAAACTGGGAGTAAAGCTTATGTGTGAAGTGGTCTATCATGCGGAATAAAAACTTCCTTTTCTTCAGCCGGTAAAATAACTAGATACTATTTTTAACGAAACAAACACCACAAAAGCGGAGCATCACGCTCCGCTTTTCCGTATAGTCTGGTAGTTTAATCATTATCACTATTCTTATTAACGAGATATTTTTCTTTGTCTCTTTTTAGTGCTGACCAAATTGTAAACACTAAACCTACTACTTCAACAATTAATGAGACATAGAAGAAGACTTTTAGATCATACTTAATCTCAAGAAAAATAATAACAAAAGCAAAACCAAATAATATAAGTGCTTTCCATACTACGCTCCAAATAAAGCGACGAATATTATTCTTTCTTATCTTTCTATTCTTTTCTTCCTCTTCTTTTTTTCGATATTCGTCTAACTCATATTGCAGTTTGATATTCTTTTCATCCTTCTCTTTAATTTCAGCTTCTTTAGATGCTATCACTGCATTCTTTTCTTCGATTGTCTTGCTAGCTTCTTCTTTGATCGACTCAATCAACTCAGCTTTTTCCTGGAGAGAATGCTGCGCGGTTTTATACTGCTCTTCATATCTACTTAAATATTCTGGAGAAAAATCCATTGTCTCAATAATATCGTCTCCATTTAAATCTTCTGGAAGCATAGGTTTATTCTTTAGTGTAATGATGCGAGCAGATACTTGATCTTCATCAAGCATACCAGAGCGATATTGTTCTTTTAGTTCTTCATAAGTATAGTCAACTTTTTTTGCAACACTTGCAGAAAGAACAATCCGCGCTTTGAGTAAAGCACTTACGCTTTTGGGATATTTTGATGAAGAAAAACCAGAACCGAGTTTATACCATAACAAGCTCGTAATTTTATTTAAAGATATGGCAAACCCACAAATAGAATCCGTGCTTTTTTCAGCCTTTATTATTTCAGTCTGCTCATTGGACATTAATATAATATCGTATGTATTTGTAACTATCAAGTGTTCGGAATCCAATTCGAAACGATAAGAAATACCTTTTCGCAACTTGTTTATATGACTAATAAGCTTTAGATATATTTCTTTTTTCCTTTTTCTTTCCGATTCGTTCTTATTATCTTCATTCTCAACAGATTCTATACTTTCAAGGTTATTTGCGAAGTGTTCTTTTTCATAATATGAATCATTTGTATCTTCTTTTATGCCATAGCATACACGCAGGTCTGTAAAAAAATCAGATTTCTTAACCGCAACATCCGCAGAAGTACTACATCCATTTAAAATTGTTTTCATTGCTGGCTTGTCAAGTAATTTGCGCCTTTTTCCATCGACAATTTCTTCTGCCATTTTAAAATAATCTTCAATTTCATCTTTTGTTTCCCCAAAAAAACATAAGGAAATATTCTTCTGTTGGCCTGAATTTGCCAGTTTTACCTGATCAATGAAATCCATAGCAAGTTGTTGATACAGTTCCCCGTTATAACCCACCAAACTAAATAGTATTTCGGTGCTTAAATACAGGGTCAAATGCTTTGAAATGCTACCAGTTTCATTAATATTGTGGCTTAAACCAATATAAATAATGCTACCTTCACGAATCTTATTAAGCCCGTCTTGTATTTCATTACTCTTTTCATTCGTGAGGATGAATTCGCCAATGAGATCGGTATATTTATTCGTTTTTGAAGGCTCATCGTCAACAAGAAACTGTATTAGTTCATTCAACAATAAATCGTTGCTAACCGAAGTATTCGGCATCCTACCTAATATGTAATCTGAAAGCTTTGAAATTATACTTTCACTATTTTCATCCGCTTCTTTTTTCTTTTCTTGAAATAATGAATCTTCTCCAATTTGGTCTGTAAATACGGTAAAAATGCCATTGTTTAGAACGATGCCGCTCATTTTTTTTGCAGCGGTTTTTATAACGGCTTCAGGTATTTGAAAACCAAATTGACTATTAAGCTGGTTTTTCATCTCAACTGCCGAGAAAGAATACAAAGGTTCTGACAAAACTATGTATCTAATAAACTCTTGAAGAATTTGATATGGGCTTTGATACTTTTTTTCGTCTGAAAGACCCTTTAGTGTTGCAAAAGAAGCCAGTAAAGATGTTTTAGTCTTTTCTTGTGTTGTTATCATTTTGTTCGTCCTTTATTGTTAATTATAATTATTCTCAAAAACCATGTGATACTAACAAAAACTCGCCCAGAACAAGGGCTAATTTATTGATCGACTCGTGGGTTCAGGCGAGGACGTTGAAAAAAGATTAAAGAACTAAATTAAGAATCAACATATGAGAGATATTGTTTATATTTCTCCGCAATAATACTCTTCCCGCTTGTTTCCATTAACCCATAGTCTGGTTTTTCTTTCT
>CADBTH010000108.1 GCA_902797495.1 uncultured Ruminococcus sp. | reverse complement strand
TTCCAACGCGGCGGCGGCAACGATGGGCAACAGCGTAGCCCTCACGAACGGCACGGCAACTCTGTCGAACGGAGCTGTCACATTCACGGCGGCTGCAAACGCAGCGTTCGCGGCGGCTGAAGACTTCTACTACGTAGCACAGATCGATCACCTCGGCGCATACATGTACGGCAAGGTGACGATCAGCGCGAAACCCGCTCATACGCTCACACCTCACGCGGCAGTCGCTGCAACGTGTACCGAAGCGGGTAACTCCGCATACTGGGAATGCACGGTCTGCGGCAAGTTCTTCAGCGACGCGGCAGGCACGACCGAGATCGCTGAGAACTCCTGGGTCATCGCGGCAACAGGTCACAACTGGGATGCCGGAACAATAACGACTCAGCCTACGTGTACCGAGGCGGGCGTAAAGACTTACACATGTCAGAATGACAGCAGCCATACATATACGGAAGCTGTTGCGGCACTCGGCCACGACCTTACCGCTCATCCGGCAGTCGCTGCAACATGTACCGAAGCAGGTAACAGCGCATACTGGTCCTGCTCGAGATGCGGCAAGTTCTTCAGCGACGCTGCGGGAACAACCGAGATCGCAGAGGACTCCTGGATCATCGCGGCAACCGGTCACAACTGGGACAACGGCACAATAACGACTCAGCCTACGTGTACCGAGGCGGGCGTAAAGACTTACACATGTCAGAATGACAGCAGCCACACGTACACAGAGCCTGTAGCGGCTCTCGGCCACGACTACGTTGCGGTTGTAACTGCTCCTACGTGTACCGAAGCAGGTTACACGACTTACACGTGCTCGCGCTGCGGCGATACGTACACCGAAGCGGGAGAAGCCGCTCTCGGTCACGACTGGGACAACGGCACGGTAACGACTCCGGCAACGTGTTCGGCGGAAGGCGTTATGACGTACACATGTACGAGAGACTCGAGCCATACAAGGACAGAGGTCATCCCGATCGACCCGACGGCTCACGATTATCAGCTCGATCACACCGTACAGCCGACGTGCACGGAAGGCGGATACGACGTATACGTCTGCTCGTACGACCACTCTCACACTGAGACCAGAAATCCCACGGCGGCAGCAGGCCACACATGGAGCGCATGGGTAACGGATTACGTTGCAGGCGGCCTTGACGGTCACGAGCGCAGAATATGCTCCGTTTGCGGCGAGTACGAGGGCAGAGCTCTCGGAACGGGCAGCGGAGAAGGTTACTCGACAGCCTCCGGCGATCCGATCACCATCTATCAGGTAGCAAATGAGATCGTAGCAGGAAATGAGTACATCCTCATCGACCGCTGCACGGCAGGTGAAGGACACATCCTCGCATCCGGCGGCACAACGGTCAACGTAACTGTTTACAGCGACGGCGTAAGCTACGCTCCTTACGTAAACGTAGACGATACCAACGCGATTACTGCAGACGAGGCTCTCGCTTCGAACGCGGTCGACGTAAACGGCACGACTTACTACGCATATAAGAAGGTAGCGGTCAACGCCATCGACACGGACCTCGTCGACGACTTCGCAGTCATCGACTTCGGTCAGGGCTTCTCGTCCGTACCGATCAGAACGAACGACCACTGGACAGACAGAGTCGGCGTTACGCTCGAAGGTATCACGGACGACCTCAACGGAGCTTCCACGAACAACGTATTCTATAAGAACAATCAGGTAACGTACGCAACTCCCGTAGCGGTCACGAACGGTTCCGTAGCGTATGCAAACGGCGCGATCTCCTTCACACCGAACGCAAACGCCAAGTACGAGACCGTCGAGACGGTTTACTACGGCGCAACGGTAGATCACATCGGCGCGCATATGTACGCGGCGGTCAAGATCATTCCCGCAACGACGATCTACTACGAAGACACCGCGGGATTCATCACGTACACGAACGGCAACCGCGGTGCAAACTGGGAGACTGTCGGCAGCGCTGACAACATCAACTATATGTTCGAGGATATGTACTCCGCGACGAACGCGACGTACGGATACAACAGCGGCAACAATTCTTATTACACCTACAGCGCAGGTTCTGCAAGAAAGGTAAGAGTTGCCGAGGCCAATATGGATCCGACATACGCTTCCGAAGCATGGATGCCTACGGTTTCCTTCACGTTCCAGGGCTCCGGCTTCTCGGTATTCTCCGCAACGGGCATGACGACGACAGTCATATTCGTTGAAGTTACCGATACGGCAACGGGCAACGTAGTCGTAAGCGACATGGTCGACAACTACTACGGATACACGTACAGCGGCGGAAAATGGTCGCCCGCGCCCATAGGCACGACGACTCCCGAAATGTATCAGATACCCGTTCTTGAGTACAACAACCTCGGATTCGGCAACTACTCCGTCAAGATCATGGTAACTTACAGCTCATGGTTCGACCACGCCGGACTCGGTTATTCAGACTTCTACTTCGACGGCGTCAGAATTTACAATCCTCTCGGAACGAACGCCGAGGCGGCCGCACAGTACAAGGCTAATAACGAGTACGATCCCAAGTTCCTCAATCTGAGAAGAAATCTCGTCGACGAACAGAGCGCTAGCGGTACGCTCTTCATCGACGCGAGCGACCTCCACAGAGAGACGACCGATATTGCAACACAGTATAAGCAGGTCGGCGCTAACAACGAAGTAATGCTCGATCACGGCAAGGCGGTAACCTTCAAGCTGACGTCCGCGACGGTACCGGATAAGGTAGCGATCGGAGCAAAGGTCGCGCACGGCGGAGCATCCGAGCTGACGTTCCTCACCGGCGGAAAGACAAAGACGATCACGGTAGCTTCCGCAACAGATATGTTCTATGACGTCACGAGTGACCTCACATGGACTCTTGACAGCGAGAGCGGTAAGTACACAACCGGCACGATCACGATCACAAATGCAGCTGCTGACGGCGTGATCTCGCTCACAGACGTCAAGATCTCGAGCGGTGCGACAACCGTTGCAACGCCCGGCGTCAACCTTGCGGCAGGCAACGAGAGAGAGGCTTGGGAAGTCCTCGCAGAGATCTACGGAGTCAACGTGATCGCGGGCGACGTGAACGGAGACGGAGTCGTCAACATGAAGGACGTGGCTCTTCTCAAGAAGCACCTCGCGGGAAGCGAACAGCTTTCCAAGTATGATATGCAGGCGGCGGACGTCGACGAAAGCGGCGCGGTCAACCTCAGAGACCTCCCCGGTATCATAAGCTCGATCGTGGGCTGAAATGAATAGGAGAAAATAGGAGGAAGTTAATATGAAAAAGACATATTCAAAGCCTCAAATGGTCTTCGATTCATTCGAAGTGGCAGAGAACATTGCGGCTTGCGCATCTGACGCGAGGGCAACTCAGGGACAGTGTGTGGTATATATCGGCGGTATGCCGGTATTCACAACGCAGGTCACGGGATGCCGCTTCAAAGCGACAGACGGTTCCTACGGTATCTGTTACTACGTTCCGAGCGCGGACAACGCTTTGTTCGGTTCATAAACCATAATGGGAACGGCGGATGCGAAAGCATCCGCCGTTTTTTATATATAATGAAGAAAATGGTTGACAGATCTGAATTATTAATATAAAATTAAAATGTATAGGTATATCCCCTTCTGATTTCACTCAAGGAGAACTTACTATGAAAAAAACGGCGAAGATCATGCTGTCGCTCATACTCTCGCTGATCATGACGGTATCCGTCTTTACGCTCGGCGTCGGCGCGGGAAGAGAATGCGATTATCACGAAGGAAGGAACGTCGTCGCTTACGACGTCGTTGAGGGCGGAGGAAAGGTCTACTGCTTCGCGGAAGAGGACAAGTATATTGACGGCGTCGTTCGCGACGAGAGGCTCTACTTCTGCACGAATTCCGACCACGGAGTTTTCGACCCGAGCTATATCGGGAACTGCGTGCTCGAGGCTGATATCTGCGCGCTCTCGTCGGACGCTTATATGAACAAGTGGGCTTACGACGGATTCATCACCTTGAATATGGCGGAGAGCAAGATCGGCGTGGGCGGAGTGAATATTTCGCTGAACACCCCGTGGAGCGTCGGCGAATGGCACCATGTCGCGGTATACTCGATCTACGGCACGTCCGCAGGTTCCGTTATGGCTGTCGACGGCCAGCTCTTATCCGCTAACAGCTCGGTGGTTGCGGGCTCCGACGCCGTAGTCGGCAGATTCTGGTGCGTCGGATGTCACAATATTGCGATCGACAATATTGCGGTATATGAGAGCGCCGGCGCAAACCTTGCTCACGGCGACCTGATATATTACGAAGATTTTGAGGACGGTCTGTGGCAGATGTGCGACCCCAATTACGGCGTTCCCGGACCTTCCCCGAACTCGGGCGGATACATTGTCGACTGTGCGGGCTCATCCGGCACCACCCATTACGAGCACGACCTCGGATCGTATTACTGGTTCTGGGACTCCTCTCATCAGTATAATCTTTTGTACGGTCTCAACGGGAACTATGCGAAGTGGGAGCTCGACGTGAAAGTCCCTGCGCAGAACGTTGACCCGCGCTCATACAACGGAAACGACCCCATATTCGGCGACGGGAAGATCGGCGTCGGCTCGACCACTCTCTCCTATACCTGGGACGGCGACTGGCATCACGTCGTGATGGACGGCACGGACGGAACGGGGACTGAGATATGGGTCGACGGATACAGGATCGGCAAGGTTTCGACCGCGATCAAGGCGTACTGGGTCGGCAAACCGGGCAACGACGTCGGAATCGACAATTTGAAGATCACCGGCAACGGAAACAACTATTTTGAAGATTTTGAAGACAGGAATTTCGCGGGCATTTCGAGCGACTCTAACGGTTATTCCGCAGAATACAATATCCCGCATCCGCACGGCTCGGTGACGGTAACGCCTCCGACCTGCACGGAGCAGGGTTACACGACTCACACCTGCACGGTTTGCGGCGACAGCTACAATGACGACTACACCGCTCCTCTCGGTCACGCATGGGGCGCGTGGACGTTCGTCAGAGTTCCCACCGCGTCCGAGAGCGGACTCAAGAGGAGAAACTGCACGAGGTGCGACGCGTATGAAGAGGAGACGGTCTCCGTTCTGACCGACCCCGTCGTCAGCGCGGGAACTGCAAAAACGACTCCCGGCGGTACGGCGACGGTCGACGTATCCCTGAAGAACAACCCGGGCATCTTCGCGCAGAGCTTCGTGATCTACTATCCGAAGGCGCTGACTCTGAATTCGGCGACTGCGTGCGGAGACGTTTACCCCGTATCCGGCGCGACGAGAAGTTCGTCTCTCGCGATCGATCCCGCGTCGAACGGCACGGTGAAGGCGTATTTTGAGGACGCGGGCATCCCGTACGGCGACGTTCGGGCTCTCGTGTGGTACGTCGAGAACGGCGATCTTGAGAACACGGATGCCGACGGCCGTCTTCTGACTCTTGAGTTCACGGTACCCGCTGACGCGGACGGCGATTACACCGTCGGAGTCTTCGGAGTGTACGCTCCGACGGACGACGCGGTCGACGTTTACGCGGAATCGCTGCAGTCTCCCGTCACCTATGTGAACGGAACCGTACGCGTATCCGACGTCGGCGTTATTCGCGGCGACGTCAACGGCGACGGAGTTGCAAACATGAAGGATATCACCCTTCTTAAAAAGTTCATCTCGAGCGCCGTCGATATCGACCAGATCGTTCCGCAGAACTCTGATCTGAACGGCGACGGAGCTATCAACTTCCTCGATCTCAAGGAACTGAAGGCTCTGATATCCGGCTGATATAAGAACGATAAAAAAGCCCCGCTTTTTGAAAGCGGGGCTTTCTATCGTCATTTGGAGAGTTTCTCCGTCTTTTCGTACGCGGCGATCACGGCGGAAGCCGCGTCGCTTCTGAACGAGCCGCGCTCGAGCGCTATGACTCCTTCTATCGTCGTGCCGCCGGGGGAGCAAACCGCGTCCTTCAGCTCTTCAGGATGCTTTCCGGAGGTCAGCGCGAGGGACGCTGCGCCGAGCACCGTCTGCTTCGCGTAGAGGAGGGCTTTGTCGCGCGGAACTCCGCAGGCGACGGCTCCGTCCGCGAGCCCTTCGATGAACATATATACGAACGCGGGTCCGCAGCCGGATAGAGCCGCGGCGGCGTCGATGAGCTTTTCGTCGATCTTATCGACCTCGCCCGACTTGTCCATCACGGAGAGAAACTCTTTTTCGTCCGCTTCGGAGACTCCTTTGCCGGGCGTGTAGAGTATCATTCCTTTTCCGATCGACGCGGGAGTGTTCGGCATGATGCGGATGACGTTGTCGCTTCCGGTCGCCTCGGCGATCTTCGAAACGGAGATCCCCGCCGCCATCGATACGATCACGGAGCCTCTCTTTATCTGAGACGAGGCGGACGAGAGCACTTTGCCGATCACGTTGGGCTTGACCCCGAAAAAGATGAATTTTGAGTTCTTATAGATATCCTCGGCGTCCGTGTACGAAGCGCCCGTGAGGGACGCCGCCTTTTCCGCTTTTTCCGCGGAGAGGTCGTAAAGCGCGACTTTTTCTCCGCCGACCGCCGCGGCTACCGCTCTGAGAAGCGCGCCGCCCATATTCCCGGCGCCTATGAATCCTGCAGTGTATTTCATTTTCGCCCTCCGTTATCTGATATTTCCGTCTCCGGTAATAATATATTTGTAGGAAGTCAGCTCCTCGAGCCCCATCGGGCCTCTCGCGTGGAGCTTCTGCGTCGAAATGCCCATCTCGCATCCGAGACCGAACTCGCCGCCGTCCGTGAATCTGGTCGAAGCGTTGACGTAGACCGCCGCGCTGTCGACGCTCTGAACGAAGTATTCGGCGTTCGCGCCGTTTTCCGTCACTATCGCGTCCGAGTGTCCCGTCGAATGGGCGCCGATGTGCGCCACCGCCTCTTCGACGGACGATACCGTCTTTACGGCTAAAACGTAGTCGAGGAATTCCGTATCGAAGTCTCGCTCACCCGCGGCGACTCCGCTTTTTATATAAGGAAGGGATCTCTCGTCGCATCTGAGCTCGACCGGTATCATACCCTCGCGCTTTCTGTCGTCGACGAGGAGCTTTTCGAGGCGCGGCAGAAACTCTGCGGCGACGTCTTCGTGTACGACGAGAACTTCCTCCGCGTTGCAGACGGAGGGACGGCTCGTCTTCGCGTTGTTGACGATCTTCAGCGCTTTGTCAAGATCCGCGTCGCGGTCGACGTAAACGTGGCAGATGCCCGTTCCGGTCTCGATGCAGGGAACGGTCGCGTTTTCAACGCAGCTTCTTATCAGCCCCGCGCCGCCTCTCGGGATAAGAAGGTCGATAAGTCCTCTCGCCTTCATCATCTCCGTCGCGCTCTCGCGGGACGTGTCCTCGACGAGGACTACCGAGTCCCTCGGCAGACCCGCCGCTTCGAGTCCCTTGCCTATCGCGCGTACGATAGCTTCAGCGCTCGCATGAGCCTCTTTGCCGCACCTGAGAACGCAGGCGTTTCCGCTCTTGATCGCGAGGGAAGCGGCGTCTGAGGTGACGTTCGGGCGGCTCTCATAGATAATCGCGACGACTCCGAGCGGAACGCTCACTTTTTTTATTCTGAGCGTCTCCTGCCTCGTCGTTTCCGCGAGGACTCTTCCGACGGGGTCGGGAAGTGCGACAGCGTCGAGGATGCCCTTTGCCATGCCCGCGATCCTCTCGGGCGAGAGCATCAGCCGGTCGATCATCACGTCCGATATCTTTCCCTTCGCAGCTTCGACGTCGAGGCGGTTCGCCGCCATAATGGCGTCTGTATCGGCTATGAGCGCCTCCGCCATTTTGCACAGCGCTTCGTTTTTCTGTTCCGTATCGGCGCGCGCGACGTATCGCGACGCGTCCTTTGCGCATCTGATGATCTCGGTCGTTGTCATCCGGCACCTCTCAATTCTTGCGTCGGACGAATCTCGTTCCGACCGGCTTTCCTTCGATAATACTGTATAAAATACTGGGATCTTTTCCGTTTGCGATCACCATGTCGCACCCCGCGGCGGTGGCGATCTTTGCGGCGCGCACCTTCGTTACCATGCCGCCCGTGCCCATTCCCGAGCCGCTTCCTCCCGCGAGAGCTTCTATCTCTTCGGTTATCTCTTCGACCTCCGGGATGAGCTCGGCGTCTTCCGACTTTCTCGGGTCGCCCGTAAAGAGCCCGTCGATATCGGTCAGAAGTATGAGCAGATCCGCCCCCGCGTTCGCCGCGACGACGGCGGAGAGGGTGTCGTTGTCGCCGATGAGGAATTCGTCCGTCGAGACGGTGTCGTTCTCGTTGATGACGGGGAGGACGTTCATCTCGAGCAGACGGTTGACCGTGGCGATGAAGTTCTCTCTGTGAGCGCGGTCGTTCACGTCGTCTGCGGTCAGAAGTATCTGCGCTATCGTGTGGTTGTATTCCGAGAAGAGCTTGTCGTACGTGTACATCAGCTCGCACTGACCGACCGCCGCGACCGCCTGCTTTGAAACGATATCCGTCGGGCGCTCGGAGAGGGAGAGCCTTCCCATGCCCATGCCGACCGCTCCGGAAGACACGAGTATTATTTCATTTCCCGCGTTCTTCAGGTCGCTAAGCACCCGGCAGAGCTTTTCCATATGTCTAATATTCAGGTTTCCCGTAGAGTAGGCAAGAGTCGACGTGCCTACTTTAACGACTGTTCTCATAACGCCCTCGCAAATGACAATTTTATTAATTATTATAATTATAATAGTAATATCGATCAAAATCAATACTTTGAACGATATTTTTTATTAATATGCGGGTCGCCGTTTAGCACTCTCGCCCTATGTTTACAAATAATTCACAAAAAAATCGTTTATACACCTTGACAAAACGAGTGTACGGTGGTAAATTTATAGCATAGGTTTAGCACTCTCGTTTATCAAGTGCTAAAATCGCTGACGAAATATTCGGTATAAGGGAGTGTTTTTCGTGAAAGATAACACGGGACAGCTGTCCGAAAGAAAAAATCTTATACTTAAGGCGATAATCGAGGCTCACATCGAGCACGGAGAGCCGGTCGGAAGCAATTATCTGATGAAGAACAAGGGCATCAATTATTCTTCCGCGACGATCCGCAATGAGATGGCGGAGCTCGAGGACATGGGGTATCTCGAACAGCCTCATACGTCCGCCGGCAGAGTTCCTTCGGAGCTCGGATACCGGTTTTACGTCGACACGCTTATCGAAGACTACGACCTCACCGCAAAGGAGATCGGAGAGCTGAAGAGCACGCTCACGCAGAAGAGAGCGGAGCTCGACCACATACTCAGCTCCGCGATGGAGCTCGCCTCTTCGATGACGAATTATCCCGCTCTCGCGGTCAAGCCGAGGTTTCACGGATTCACCGTGAGAAAGTTCAGCCTGATATCGGTCGACGAATACAACTTCGTACTCGTCATGGTGACGAGCACGGGCGAGACGAAGACGAGAAACCTTCGCTCCGACAGAGAGGTTTCCATCGAAGCCGCTAATATGATGACGGGTCTGCTCAACAAATACCTCGTCGGCGTAAGAGGAAACGAGATCACGCTCGACGTTGTCCTCGAGATGGAGCGTCAGATGGGAGATTGGGCGTTCATCGTGTCCCCGATCGCGAAGACCGTACACGAGACGATAAGCTCCGACACCGGCGGCGAGCTGATGGTCGAGGGCGTCAACAAGCTCCTCTCGTATCCGGAGTACAACGACGTCGAACGCCTTCAGGATATGCTCTCTCTCTTCGAGAGCAAGGACGACCTGCTCGACGTTATCTCGGACGAGAGCGAGCAGGACGCGGACGACTCGGTCAAGGTCATAATCGGAAGCGAGAACGTCGTCAAGACGATGGACAATTCGACTCTGATCTTCAAGCCCATCATGCAGGGCGGCAAGACGGTCGGAGTCATCGGCATAATCGGTCCGACGAGAATGGACTATTCAAGGGTCATCGCGATGATAAACCGTCTGACGGACGGCATCAGCGAAGTCATGAACGAGGGCAGACGAAGCCTTGCGCCTCCGGGCGATAACGGAGACGAACGGTAGACTGCGAGAAAGAGGTGACTGAAGTGTCAGAAGAAGAAAAGACTGTAAACGAAACGGAAGAGACGACGGAGAAAACGGCGGAGGAGATCGCTGAAGAAGCTGTCGAAGAGACCGCGGAAGAGACGGAGTCTCCGAAGGAAGATAAAAAAGGTTCCGGAAAGAAAGAAGATAAAAAGTACAAGGCGAAGGCCGCCGCTCTTGAAAAAGAGGTCGGTGAACTGAAGGCGAAGCTCGATTCGGAGAAGGATTCTCACCTGAGGATCGCCGCGGAGTACGAAAACTTCCGGAAGAGGACTCAGAAGGAAAAGGAAGGGATCTATTCGGACGCGGTATCGGATACGGTAAAGGAACTGCTCCCGCTGTTCGACGACCTGGGCCGCGCCGCCGAATTCGCGTCCGGCGACAACGTCGGAGAGGGGCTTTCCCTGATCCTCAAGTCGGTCCCCGACGTACTTGCGAAGCTGAGGATCGAGACGTTCGGCGAGGTCGGCGAGACCTTCGACCCGAACTTACACGACGCTATGATGCACGAGGAGAACGAAGAGCTCGGCGAATCGGTCATCACGGCGGTATTCCGCAAGGGATACAGAACAGGCGATAAAATCATCAGGCACGCGCTTGTAAAAGTTGCAAACTGATCATAATATAAAGAAAGAAAAACGGAGGTAATCATCATGGCAAAAATTATAGGTATAGATTTAGGTACTACGAACTCTTGCGTAGCAGTTTACGAGGGCGGCGAACCCACCGTTATCCCGAATCCCGAGGGAGCGAGAACGACTCCTTCAGTCGTCGCTTTTTCCAAGACCGGCGAGAGAATGGTCGGTCAGGTAGCGAAGAGACAGGCGATCACGAACCCCGACAGAACGGTGATGAGCATCAAGCGTGAGATGGGTACGAGCCACACAGTCACCATCGACGACAAGAAGTACACTCCTCAGGAGATCTCCGCGATGATCCTGCAGAAGCTGAAGAGCGACGCCGAGGCTTACCTCGGAACGACGGTCTCCCAGGCGGTCATCACGGTCCCCGCATACTTCTCCGACTCTCAGCGTCAGGCTACGAAGGACGCGGGCAAGATCGCGGGACTCGAGGTCATGAGGATCATCAACGAGCCGACAGCGGCTGCTCTCGCATACGGGATAGACAAAGAGCGCGAACAGAAGGTCATGGTTTACGACCTCGGCGGCGGCACGTTCGACGTATCGCTCCTCGAGATCTCCGACGGCGTTCTTGAAGTTCTCGCGACAGCCGGCAACAACAGACTCGGCGGCGACGACTTCGACGCAAGGATCATC
>CADBTH010000107.1 GCA_902797495.1 uncultured Ruminococcus sp. | reverse complement strand
GGCACGAACGGCGTGTCGGTACACGGCGCGGAGTATACTTACAAGCTCTCGCTCTCCGTCAACGACGGAGTCTGCGACATGGTGGCGATCTCCGGCAGTACCTCGGGAGACGTCAGCCTTGCAAACGCAGGCGGCACCGTGACTGCGACGGGCGTCGATACGGTGTCCGGACGGGTAGACGTTTACTACAATACGGTCGGCATGGATTCATACAACTACAGACCGGGATATTCGTCGTTCATAGTCGAGGAGCTCTCGCAGACACCCGGCGACGTGGCGATTATGGGCTCGTCAAATGACGACGGAGTTTACGATATCAATATCGGCATACCTCTTTCGGGATGCGCCCACGTCTGGGACGGGGGAACGGTTACCGTACCCGCGACTTACACGGAGGACGGCGTGAGAACTTATACCTGCCTTAAATGCGGTGAGACTTATACCGAAGTCATCCCGAGACTCGTATCGACCGTTCCCGGAGACGCGGACGGCGACGGCGTCGTCAACGTCAAGGACGTAGTTTACCTAAAGAAGGTGATCTCGGGAGCAGCTTATCTCGACGGCGCGGGCGAGGCGAGAGCCGACGTGAACGGCGACGGAGTAGTAAATCTCAAGGATATGCAGAGAATACGGACTATGATCGCGGGGTGAGCTTATGAGCATCACGGAAGAACTGTATAAAATTCAGGATAAAAAGTACGCCGATTTTCAGGCAAAGCTTCTGCCGACTGTCGACCGGAACGCGATCATCGGTACGCGAACTCCCGCGCTGAGGGCGCTTGCGAAAAGGCTGAAGGGAAGCGACGAGGCGAAGGAGTTTCTCGCATCCCTGCCTCACAGATATTTCGACGAGGATCAGCTCCACGCGTTTCTGCTCTCGGAAGAGAAGTCGTTCGACGTATGCGTCGAGGAGGTCGAAAGATTCCTTCCGTACGTCGACAACTGGGCGACCTGCGACCAGCTCTCGCCGAAGGTCTTCAGAAAACACCGCGAGGAGTTGCTGCCGCATATCGAACGTTGGCTCGCATCCGGCAGAACTTATACGGTGCGCTTCGGGATCGGTATGCTGATGCAGCACTTTCTCGACGACCTGTTCGATCCCGCTTACCCGGAGACGGTCGCGGCGGTGCGCTCCGACGAGTACTACGTCAATATGATGAGATCATGGTATTTCGCCACGGCGCTCGCCAAGCAATATGATAAAACGGTCGGGTACCTCGAGGAGAGACGGCTCGACCCGTGGACTCACAATAAAACCATAAGGAAGAGTATCGAGAGCTTCAGGATCACACCCGAACGGAAGGAATATCTCAGAACGCTTGCGATAAAATGAGAGGATGGGTGACGCGCATTGGGAAGATATGAATTTATAAAGGACGGCGGTGCGGCGCCGAGCGTCGCGGACGCAAGGCTTCCTCTTACGTTCAAGCGTATCGCTCTGTACACGGAGATATGTTCCGTATACCCGCCGGGGATAGAATTCCCGAACGGGACTCTTGCGAAGATGCACCTCGTCACGTTCGCAATGACGCTCGCCGCCTTCGCCATGTCGTACAGATTCCTCATTATAATATCGCTTCTGCTGTTTCTGTACGCCGCCGTCTACAACCACTTCGTTCTGAAGCTTGAGCGCGCCTTGCGCCTCTCGCCGGTAAAAACGAAGATCTTTTCGGCGTTTCAGTTCCTGCTCGCCGCGGCGGCGGGACTGTTTATAAGATATCTTGTGTTCAAATGATACGGAGGACGTATGTATCTCTTTAACGAACGAATAGACGGATCGTCTTTTGAAATATGGAAGAGCGCCGCGGAGTGGCTCGGCTTTTCCGCAATCTCGGGCATTCCGGAAGACGCGCTCGGATTTTTGACGTTTTCCGAAAATGAAATAAAAGAGCGGCAGGCCCTCTTCCGCGACGTCGCGGACGATCGTGAACTGACGCGCGAGCTATCCGACCTCGAAAGAGTGATATCCGACCTTGAGGAAGTGCGCCGTCAGGCTGCGGTCTACTCCTCAAAGACGACGGAGCAGGCGCTTTACACGATCCGCTCGTTCAGCCTCGTTTTCGACGCGGTCGACAGGCTGGTGAAGATCGGAAAAGATCATTCGGAAAGACTCAGATCGGACAGGCTGAAAGAATTTTTTGCAATTGCAGAAAAATTCGGGAGCGACCGTGAGTTTTCGGAAGACCGCGAATATATCAAGCTCACCGCCGGCGGCGTCGACCTTGCGAAGAGTATGACTCTCTGTGTGAATCTCGACGCGAAGCTCGAGCCTTACGAGGTCGGAGTGCTTGAAGTCCACGACAGACCTTTCGCCGCATCCTCTTTCTTTACGGGGCTTCTCGGCGACAAAAGGTCGTCCGACGTGAGACATATCTCGCCACTCGTTCAGACTCCTGCCTCCGGCGCGGTAAAGGAGACGGTATACCGTTATCTCAGCTCCGGCATAAGCAGGTCTCTCAAGAAAAAGACCGAGTCGATGACGCCGAGGATCAGCAGATACGTCGCATTTTTGTCGGATGTAAAAAATGAGCTCGCGTTTCTCGCGAGAGCCGCGGCGTTTGCGGATGAACTGAGAAGCGCGTCGGGCGTTATGACTTATCCCGAAGTATCTGACGGATTCGACACGGAAGCGCTTCGCAGCGAAAAGCTGCTTATCTCGGGAGGCAAAGTCGTTCCGAACGACGTCAGATGTTCGGATGATGGTAAGATATCTCTTCTGACGGGAGCGAACAACGGAGGAAAGAGCGTATTCATCAATATGGTCGGCGTGACTCAGATAATGTTTCAGCTCGGACTTGCGATCCCCGCTCGCCGCTCTGCGATGAAGATCGTAAAAAAGCTGTATTGCCACTTTCCGAACGTAAACACTGACCGCGACAGCCGCTTTGTAGACGAGTGCCGAAGAATGAAAAAGATCGTCGACGGTGTCGACGGTGAGACTTTGATACTTATGGACGAGAGCTTTTCGTCGACCGGCGACGACGAGGGGTGCGAGGTCGCGTCGGCGGTGCTCGGCAACGTAGGGAAGCGCGGCGCGTACTGCTTCTTTTCGACCCACCTTCACGCGCTCGGCGAGCTCGTAAGGAACGGCTCTCTCAAGATGACTCCCATGGCGGTCACGATGGACGGCGATACTCCGACCTACCGAATCGAGTACGGGAAGATCGACGACTACAGCCACGCAATGAGGATCGCGAAAGAATTCGGTCTGGTTTGATCAATAAAATGAAATACGGCGCTCTGTCACGAGCGCCGTATATTTTTGATCATTTATGCCGCTTTGTCCGTCTCTTCTTCGTACTGATACTCGAACGGGACGTACTGTTCCTCAGCCTTCGTTATTCCTTCCGGATAAATTACCGCGAAGTCGTTCTTCATGGACACCGGGATGAATCCCTTTGAAGCGTAGTCTGCGGACTTTTCCGCCCAGTCCTGCTTACCCCACTCGCGCTCGGAGTCGTCGGCGACGACCATGTAAGCTTCCGCGGGATAGGGGTTCCTCGAGTCGATCGTATAGTTCATCATGCTCGTGTCGCTTCCGCTGTTTCCGAAAGCGAGCACCGGGCGGCGGCCGATCTCTCTTTCAACGTAGATCGATTTGTTAGCGTTGAGGTTTTTCTGAATAAAGCCTCCCGTGAGAACGAGCTCGTCGCCGTCTTCATATTTGAAGTCCATGTTTGACGCTTCGTTCTCGTGACCTTTCTGCTTCACTTCAAAGTCTGTTCCTATGACGTGTTCGGGCGTCACGTAGTCCTTTATCGGAGAGTTCGCTACGATCGCTCTCGTGGTCGTGCGTTCCGTTCCGCTGATGACGTAGATTGTAAAACCGTTGTCATACAGATACTTCACGAGCTCCGCCATCGGCAGGTAGAAGTTGTCGATATAGCGCATATTGTTGAAGCTTGCGGTCTTTTTCTGACCGAATTCCACGGCGTAGTCGTAGAACTCTTCCATCGTCATACCCGCGTACGCCTTTGCAAAGTTTCTTGCGAGCGTCTCGTCGGCGACGTATCCCGGCTTGATGGAAGCGGCGACGTCTTTCAGCTCGTCCGAAACGCGCTCGGGATGATCGTTCAGGCAAAACTCGATGAACATCATCGTGTCGTAATAGGTGTAGTACGTTTCGCAGGTCAGCGTGCCGTCCATGTCGAACACGGCGATGCGGTCGCGTTCGGGAATGAAGTTTTCTTTGTCGTACTCGTTCGTCACCTTGGCGACGTAGTCTCTTAGGCTCTGAGCTACGGTCGAGTCCGCCGCCCAGTACTCCGACAGAGGAGTCGCCTCTTCCTCTTTTTCATCCGCCGCTGCCGCCTCAGTCTCGGCGGGGACGGGCTCGGATGGCGTCTTCGGCGTCGTCAGGATAAGCAGCGCCGCGATCGCCGCAACGATGAGCAGCGAGATGACGGCGGAGGTTATCATTCTTTTTGAGTTTTTTTCTTGTTCCATTTCGTGTCTCCATGAATATAAAGTCAAATCTGTACCGGAAATCAATTATACATTAAAAGCGTTGATATTTCAATATGAAGAAGAGTTTTGTGTGAAAAAAAGCTATAACCATGTGAGACGTTATGCGTTCTGAAACGACTAACAGGTGAAAGGAGCAAAACCTTTCGGAAAGGAGGCGTCGATGGATAACGGTGCAAGTAGCTGCCGCCGTTTCCTGAATGGTGACGATGAGGGTATAGCGGAAATAGTTTACGGGGGCACAAAGGCTCGTCCGTCGCGCTTGCGCGACGGCACGCTCGCGGTGCCCTGAAAATCTGTCGGGACGCTGCCGCGTCTTATCCTCCGATTTTCAGACCGCTTCGAGATCCCGAGGTCGCTTCATCCTCCCCCGGAGGCGCGACCTCGCGATCCTCCGGACACGCTTCGCGTGGCCCGATTTATAATTGGAGCCTTTGTGCCCCTGCCAAAAAAGAAAAGCGCCCGTATGGGCGCCTTTTTTGGCAGGGGCACAAAGGCTCGAACTCTGGACACGCGGTTTTGGAGACCGCTGCTCTACCAACTG
>CADBTH010000106.1 GCA_902797495.1 uncultured Ruminococcus sp. | reverse complement strand
TGTGCACGTTGCGGGAACTACGTTCTCTTCAACTGCTGCTGCAGGTGTATGAGCGAGTTTTTCGATAGCAACTGTCTCTCTGGAGAGCTCTTCACCGCACTCTGTGCAGTAAACAACTACGTCCTTGGAGCCTGCTGCTGCGCAAGTTGCGGGAACTACGTTCTCTTCAACTGCTTCGCCGGGGGTGTGAGTGTGCTCTGCTTTGTCCGGTTTGATGTCGACCGTTGCGCCGAATGCTTCGTAGTATGCCCATTCGTCATTCCACTCAGCTTTTGCAGCGTTGGGGCTGTGGAGAGCGCCTTCCGGGTCAGCGTAAAGCGTGATCGTAAGGTCGTCATTATTCTTATTGAGTTCTGCGTCATATGTGAATCTGAATCTGAGAAGTCTGCCGTTTTCGAAGTAATCTTTCTGGACGTCATCTTCAAGCTCGTCGTCATACTCAAAGATTTCGATATCCATAAGAGGAGACGTCCACTTCTTGCCGCCGCCGAGGAGCTCTTCCGTACGAGCATCATAAGTTGCCTGCTGTTCGGGAGTCATCGTCTCGTCGCCGTCGCCTACGTCATAGCCCATGAGAGTGTACAGAGATCTGATGAAGTTTCCATCGGGCTCTGTGTGCTCGGTACTAGCCGTCAGCCAGCTGGACTGCATAAACGAGTTGCCTGCCGGTTTGCCTGTCTGTGTGTTGGCGAGCGTGAGGCATGCAGGATATACGCAGTAGAACTTCAGGTATTCAAATCCTGCGAGCTCGTGGTTGTTCGCCACGTTGATGTAAATGTCGAGGTACTGTGTCGGATTCTCAACATCGTACTCCGTATCTTCAGCCCATACAGTGAACCAGTTCTCTGTTTCTGCAGGAGCCGCGGGAGCTTCAGCTACCGCGAATACGGGAACGATGGAAGAAACGATCATCATTGCGACAATTACAAATGACAAAAGTTTTTTCATTTAGAATTCCTCCTAAAAAATTTGGTATCTATATTATAATGCCTTTACCCGAGAAAGTCAATAGAAAAATAAAAAATAAATGAAAACAAAAGATGGAACATCAAAATTTTATGTAAAATCTACAAAAACCTGTTTTCGATTAAAATATATTATGAATTGGAGGGAAACTCATCGAAAACGACGATTTACCATTAATATTATTAATGTAGATTTGGCGATTGCTTAAAAAAGCACAGCCCGGATCACTCCGTTTTCCCGCCGTATTTATCCGTGTGCGCGGCGATCAGCTCTCCTATCTTCGCGTCGACCGACGCGACCTCGCGCTCGAACTCCGCGGACGAGAGTCTGAGAACGCCAGTACGAAGGGCGGTCAGCTGTATCAGCCAGTCGGAAGTGACTACCCTGACCTCGTCGTTTTTACCGATACGGTAGACGAACTTCTCTATATAAGCGTCTCCGGTCTCGTTTTCTCTGGTATATACGACGTTGACTCCGTGGCGCTCGTATTTTTCTCCGTGTCCACCGGGAACTCTGTAGGCGTCGAAGACGAGTACCGCGCGCACCCCGGTGAACGAGGCGTAGTTGACGACGACGCCGATGAGTCTTTCCCTCGCTCCCGCAAGATCCCCCGCGTCGGCGAGAGCTCTGAGGTCGTCCCACGCGTAGATCACGTTGTATCCGTCTATTATTAAAAATGTAGTTTTTACCCCGCCCACACGGTGCTTGCCCGTCGCCTCTACCGTCCTCGGCTCGCCGTATACCGGTCTTTTTATCGGTCCGAACTCGCGCAGCATTATCCGTTCGAGCTCTTTTTCGTCGATAGAGACGTTGCGGCGGCGGCGCTCCGCCTTTTCGCGGCCGTCAAGGTCCCTTTCGACGTGCATATACGAATCCGCTTCGTTCCATTTAACGACGAATCCGGCTCCGTGAGCGCAGAAAACGGAATCCGGTGAATCGGCGATATCCCGCTCCGGGTCATATGCAAATGACGAAATTACCTTTTCCGCATCGCGGCACTCCCCGTATCCCGCGGGAGAGAGCGACAGCTTTCCCCTGCCGCCGGTGTACGCGGCGAGTATCTGCATATACGGGTCCATCGCTTTGACCGGCGCCGTGCCCTTCAGCACGCTCACACCGTTATTTTCTACAGGCGTCTTAAATTCTCCGCCCATCATCCTTACGTCTGAGATCGCCCTGCCGATATCGGGAGTGGGCGTTTCTATGACGAAGGAGTAATACGGCTCGAGAAGCACGGACTTCGCCTTCATCAGACCCTGCCTGACGGCGCGGTACGACGCCTGCCTGAAGTCTCCGCCCTCCGTGTGCTTGAGGTGAGCGCGTCCTGCGACGAGAGTTATCCTGACGTCGGTCAGTTCCGAGCCCGTCAGGACTCCGCGGTGCGCCTTCTCCGAAAGGTTCGTCATTATAAGTCTCTGCCATCTGCCCTCGAGCTTGTCCTCCGGGCAGTCCGAGCCGATCACGACTCCCGCTCCTCGCGGCAGAGGTTCGATCATAACGTGTACCTCCGCATAGTGTCTGAGCGGCTCATAATGTCCCGCGCCTTCAACTTTTTCCGCGACCGTCTCTTTATATATCACGGCTCCCGTGCCGAACGAAACGTCGACGTCGAATCTGTCCTTTATAAGTCTTTTAAGTATTTCCGCCTGCACCGTTCCCATCAGGGAGACTCCGATCGAAGAAGTCGCTGCATCCCACGTCACGCGAAGATTCGGATCTTCTTCGGCTATCGCGCGCATCTTCGACAAAAATGTCTCCGGCGCGACGTCGCCCGGCAGGATAAGGCGGTATCTCATGACCGGCTCGAGAAAGCTCTGCCGCGGCGGCGCGGCGTCTCCGAGCGCCTCTCCCGGAAACGTTCCGGAAAGCCCCGTCACGGCGCAGACGTCGCCCGCGCCAGCAGAGTTCTCCGTTCTGTATTTCGGGCCCGTGTAAAACCTTATCTGGTTTATTTTTTCTTCTCCGGCGGTGGTCGCAACGGTATCCTTGACCGTCAGCGTTCCGCCCGTTATCTTGAGGTGAGTTATCCTCTCCCCTTTTTCTCTCGTTATCTTGTAAACTCTCGCGCCGAATCCTTCCGTTCTGTAGAGTTCTCGCGAGAGCAAGCCGAGAGTCGAGGCGAATTCCGTCACTCCGTCGCCCTTCAGCCCCGAGCCGAAGAAGACCGGAAAGAGTTTTCGCTCGGATATCGCGCGTCCGACGCCCTCGTCCGACAGCCGTCCGTCCGACAGATATTCTTCAAGGAGCTCCTCGTCCGAGGAAGCGATATCTTCGGCGTTTGCATAAGTCCCGTTACCGCACGTCATGTCGACGCAGTTCCCGAATTCAGCGCAAAGCTCGCCCATTATCTCTTCCCGGGTGCGCCTCTTCAGGTCGCACTTGGTCACGAATATCCATACGGGCAGGCCGTACTTTTTCGCGAGATCGAAGAGAGTTCTCGTGTGCGCTTCAACTCCCTCGGAAGAGCTGACGACGAGTATCACCAGATCGAGCGCGGAAAACGCGCGCTCGGTCTCCGAAGAAAAGTCGACGTGGCCGGGAGTGTCGAGAAGGGTGACGAGAGTCCCTTCCGTCTCAAACGTCGCGCCGGAGGAGAAAACGGTGATGCCGCGCTCCCTCTCGACCGGGTTGTCGTCGAGGAGCGCGTCGCCGTGATCGACTCTTCCCTTCGTTCTTATCGTTCCGCTTCTGAAAAGGAGTTCTTCGGCAAGCGTCGTTTTTCCCGCGTCGACGTGAGCCACGATCCCCACTGTTATTTTCTTCATGCCGTCCTCCTTTCCGCGCCATACAGTATCCGCGCCGCTTCCGCGGCGCGGTAAGTTCTTATTCTTATTCTTCAGCTCCCGCGACTATTCGTCTCAGCCTCAGGATATCCTGCATATTGTAAGAGCCGTTGCCGTCGACGTCCGCTCCCGCAAGATCTACCTCGTCCTCGGTCGCCGCTCCCGCGAGAAGGCGTCTGAGAAGGAGCACGTCCTTCATGTTGACGGAGCCGTCTCCGTTAGCGTCGCCGGGTATATACTTGATCTCGGTCATTTTAGCGTAAACGCGTTCTGTCGCGCCGAACACCGCCTCGGTCACGGGGTCTCCCGAAAAATCGGGATCAGTATACCAGCCTTCAAAGGCGTATTTATCGATTTCCGGTTCTTCAAGGCGCAAGACGTTACCTTCGACTCCGGTGTATACGGTCTCGCTTCCGAGAGCTTCCGCGACGATATCCTTATAAGCGAGATCGCGTCTCTTTATGAGTCTGACTTCGACGGACTTTATCCCCGACTGTGCAAAGCTGCCCGTCGACGTACCCGCGATCCTGCCCGACGCCGTATAGGCGGTAACTTTTCCGTTCATCTGTCTGACGCGGTACTGTATCGTGTAATACTTCTGAAGGTTGCCCGTCAGCTTCGCCGAAAAGCCGGTCGCGTGACCGCCGTCCGGGATCAGCTCCTCGCCGTCGGAGGCGGTATAGGTCTTGCCTGAGTAGATGAGCGAATACTCTATACCTCCGTCGACGGGACTGCCGTCGATCCAGAGGTTCATTCCCCCGATGCAGTCTACGGGTTCGGAAAGCGAGCCCGAGCCGTAAGGCTTTGAGAAGATGCCGTTGGAATTTGCGACCGTATATCTTACGACAGGTATTTCCCTTCCGAGCACGGTGTTGAGGAAATACGTTCTCGCGTCGATCCAGTCTTTCATAACGTCGGTCACGTATTCGACGAGCACGGACGGCGACTTGTTGCCGAGAAGCTGATTTGCCGTGGTGCTGACGTAGAGAAATACCGTGCGCCATCTCGTGTAGTTCATCATGAGCGAATCCCACATTCCGCTCTGATATTCGTCTATCTTCGAATTCACGCGTTCGGACGATACCGCGTTCTTCACGACGTCGTCGTAAAGCTCGTTGACGCGCTCGTTGAATTCCCTATAGCTGAAAAGATGCTTGAACCACTCGACCCGGTTGTCGTCGGTCGAAACGGTTATATTCTTGAGAAAGCTTGCGCGGTCGCCGCTCTCGTACTCGTCGCTGAGTCCGAAGCAGCGGTCGTAGTCCCAGAGAGGCTCACAGTGCAGAACGTCGTCCTTGCCGTCCATATAGAAGAAGGTGCTCGCGAACGTCGCGTCGACCTCCTCGGTGAACTCGGTTATAAGATAGAATCTTGCGAACGAGTCTACGTCGATCATGGAGGCTATCGTCTCCCACGGGACGTCCTTCATATAGAGCGCACGCTCGAACTGATTTATATAGTCCATGACGTACCGCTTGACCTCATTCGACTTCGCTATCACGTCAGGGTCTTCCCTGTCCTCGAAGTCTGTGACGTAGTCCTTGAATACTATCGCCTTGCCCGTTCTGTTCGTCGTAAAGTAAATGTCGGACGAATCGAGTCTCGCCTTCATATCCATTTCGAGAAGAACGCCGAAGTCGTCGTTCAGGTCGACTCTTGAAGAGCCTATCTCCACCTTCTCCGTGAGCTGATAAACTCCGAGATAGTCCCCGTTGACGTAGAGATCGACGAATACGGACTGAGACGTGTATTTGCATCCGATCTCCTCTCCGAGATCGAAAACC